>JANNVG010000067.1:0-2184 GCA_031414395.1 Fimbriiglobus sp. | reverse complement strand
CCTCCCCCGCCCCCCCCGGGGCCCGGCTACAACAAACCCCACCCCCGCAGTCGCACCGCCGTCCTCGCCGGTGTGGTCGTGTTCGTCGCCGTGCAGTTCGGCGTTCACTCCGCGATTCAGACCGACGCCACACCGCTCCGTGACCCCATCTACGGCGAGAAGTTCGACGCGATTCGCCGGCACCCCGAGTTCTTCGCCGACACCAGCGCCCGACATCGGCTGATCGCCGTCGGCAGCAGTCGCACTCTCCTCTGTCTCGACGCCACGCGATTGACGACCGCCGACCGCACTGCGTTCAACTTCGCCGCCGCCGGGTGCGGCCCCGTCACGGACGCCCTGTATATAAGGCGATTGCTGACCGCCGGGTTGAACTGCGAGACGGCCCTGGTGGAGCTACATCCGGCGATGTTGGCCGACCACAACCCGCCGTTCGAAGCGCCGTGGCTGCACACCTACCGCCTGCGACCCGACGAACCGGACGTCTTGCGAAGCTACGGCTGGGCCATCGACACGCCGGCGCAGTTCCAACCCGGCGGGGGGCTGCGGGCCGCGTCGGTGTACCGCTTCTCAGTGTTGAACGCCGTTCACCCGAAGCTGCTGCCGAGTCCGTTCGGGCTGAACCTCGCGGGGCGGATGGACGACCGCGGGCATGTTCCCGGAATCGACGTGCCGCCTGCCGACCGGCCGAGGTTCCTCGCGGAAGCGCGTGCCACCTACGCTCCGGCGTTCGACGACTACCGCCCCGGCGGGCCGGCCGTCGCCGCCGTACGAGACATGCTGAGCCAACTTCAGGCGCACGGCATTCAGCCGGTGTTGCTGTTCACCCCGGAGTCGCCGACGTTTCGCGCGTGGTACGGCGAAGCCGGTGACACCGCGGTGTCACAACTCGCCGCCGCCATCGCCGCCGAGTTCCGCGTGCCGCTCATCGACGCCCGCGGCTGGCTGACCGACGACGACTTGGCCGACGGCCACCACGCGATTCCGACCGGCGCGAAGACGTTCACCGAGAAGCTGGCCGTGGTGCTGAAGGAGATGGGGCGATGAGCAACACCTCGTTCCCATGCTCCGCGTGGGAACGCCTCTTCGGACGCTCGGCGTTCCGTGTTCGACGCGGAGCGTCGGAGACCGCTCGTCCCCACGCGGAGCGTGGGAACGAGGGAAGCCGTCGCCCCTTCCTGCTTTCATTCGTGGTCTTCGCCCTCTTCGTCGTCGCCCTGAATCTACTGTTCGCCGTCGCCCTCGATCACGGCCCGCCGCACCTCCGCGACCCCGAGTACGGCCTGCGGCTGAACTCACTCCGGCAGCGCATCGCCGAACACCCGGCCCGGCCGCCGGTGCTGGTCGTCGGCAGCTCGCGCACCGGGCAGGGCATCCGCCCCGGCGTGGGCGAGCCGGCCGACGGGCCGCTCGTGTTCAACATGTCGCAGGCCGGCGGCGGGCCGGTGTCGCAGGTGCTCACACTCCGGCGGCTGTGGGCCGACGGCATCTCACCCGCCGGCGTGGTGCTCGAATACTGGCCGCCGTTCCTGCGGGGCGACGGCACCTATCACGAGCAGCACCGCCTCGACGCCAAGCGGCTGCGACCGGCCGACGAGCCGACGGTGCGGGAGTTCTTCCTCACGCCCGATGCCGTGTGGTCCGCCCGCAGGGGTGATTCGTTCGTCCCGCTCGTCGCCCACCGACACACCGTTGTCAGTCGCGTCTGTCCGGAGTTGCTGCCGCACACTGCCCGCACTGATCCGATCTGGCGGAACGTGGACGGCTGGGGCTGGTGGCCGGGGCGCGTGAGTGCGACACCGGCACAAGTGGAAGCCGGCTGGCCCGCGGTCGAAAAGTTCTATCGCCCGCTGTACGACGGCTTCTCCATTCACCCGCAGCACGCCGCCGCGTACCGCACGGCGCTGAGCGAGTGCAGTCAGCATGGCGTGCGGGTGGTGCTGCTGCGGATGCCGGAGACGCAGCGCTTCCGACAGTTGCAATCGGCCGAGTCGGAACGCCTGGGTGAAGACTTCTTGACCGGCATCGTCCGCGAGTTCGGCGTGCCGGTCATCGATGCCCGCACCTGGGCCGACGACGATCACCTGCCCGACGGCTTCCACCTGACGCAGTCCGGCGCCGAGGCGTTCACCCGCCGCCTGCTGCCCGAAGTGCGGGAGTGGTTCAAGTAGGGCGGGCGAGACGGGC
>JANNVG010000066.1:0-7045 GCA_031414395.1 Fimbriiglobus sp. | reverse complement strand
CGTCGAGCGGAGTCTTGCTGATGCGGGCGACCAGCTCGCCCAGCACCAGGAAGCCGACATCGCTGTACTTGAACCGCGTGCCGGCGGGCGCTTCGAGCTTCAGGTTCGCAATCGCTTCGAACGACTTCTCCCGCCCGTCGGCGTAGTCCTTGATGGCGTTGTCGGCGATCAAGCCGGTCGTGTGCAGCAGGCATTGCTCGACGGTCACGTCGCCCTTGCCGTTCGCCGCGAACTCCGGCCAGTGCTTCGACACCTTGTCCGATAGCCGCAGTTTCCCTTGCTCGATCAGGATCATCACGCTGGTGGCCGTGGCCACCGGCTTCGTGATGGACGCCATGTCGAACAGCGTGTCGGCGGTCATTGCAGTTTCGCCGTCCCGCTTGCCGAACGCCTTGCGGTACACCACCGAGTCATCGTGAACGACGACCACCACCGCGCCGGGGCAGTCGCCGCGTTTGATGGCGGCTTCGACGGCGGCGTCGATCCGCGTCAGCCGGTCCTTGTCGATGTCCGCCGCTACGAGTGGAGAAATGAGCAGGATCAGGGCGAATGCGGTGCGTCGAAGCATGGTCTGAACATCCAGATAGGAAGCCACGGATGACACGGACGAAACAGATCAGAGGAACTGAATTCCTTTCATTCTCTTCATCCGTGTGATCTGTGTGATCCGTGGCAGTGTCTTGTTCGTTACTCCACAGTCGATAGCAGCCCCTGCATCTCGCCGCGGGCGTGCAGTGCGTCTGGGGTGCCGGCCATTGTCGCAGCGGCGATGCCGTGCTTCAACAACTCGGCCGCTTCACCTTCGCGGCCCAGTCGGGCGAGCGCCTGCCCGCACATGAGGAACGCCGGGAGGTACGGCTTCGCCGGGTCGAGGGCGATGAGGTCTTGCAAGAGCTGCGCGGCGGTCGCGTCGTCGCCCTGGCTGGTGTGCTCCATCGCCAGCCCGTACCGCAGGAAGGCGTCGCTCGGGTCGTCGGCGAGCAGCGCTTCGATCTGATCCATCCGCGGCGTGCGTGGCATTTCAACCGACTCCGGGCGACAGGGAATTGCCCACTTAGCCTAGCCGTTACCACCGGAACCGACCACACCCCCGCGACCGGCGCAACCGCTACCCCCGGCACAACGCCCACCGCCCGCGCACCACCACCACCCGCACCACGCGGCACCACCCTTCCCCCGATCCGCCCGTTCGCACCTTCACGCACCCCTTGAAATCCAGGGCGGTTGCGGCGGCGGTCGAAGAGAAACCGCGTTGGAACACGGACGCTCCTCCTCGGCGGCACGCCGCCCCACACGGACGCGGGGATCGCAATGGGCCTGTTGGCGCACTTCGGGGTTTGTCGCCCCGCACGCTTGGCGTTCCTCTCCGCGCTGTTCGCGTCCGGCGTCGGCGCCGTCGAACCGCTGCCGAGTGTACCGCCTGTCCCTTCCCGGATGCCAGCCGTCGACCCGCCGGTCCTGGTCGCGCCCGCCCCCACCTCCACGAGCAAACGCCGCGACGAGACGGTCGAGCTGGTGGACCGCGTGAAGAGTGCGGTGGTGAACATCCACAGCGAGCGGACGGTGTCGGGCACGTCGGACGACCCGTTCCGCCCGGCCATCGGGCAGCCGCAGCGGGTGAACGGCATGGGCACCGGTATCGTGCTCGACCCGCGGGGGTACGTGGTCACGAACTATCACGTGGTGGACGACGTGCAGTCCCTGCGGTGCCGACTGGCCGACGGCACTAACCTGACCGCCCGCGTGATCGCCCTCGACAAAGAGTCCGACCTGGCGCTCATCAAGATCGACCCGGTGAAGCCGCTGCAAATGGTGGCGTTGGGCACGGCCCAAGACCTAATGTTGGCGGAGCGGGTCATCGCCATCGGCAACGCCTTCGGGTACGAGCACACCGTCACGACCGGCAGCGTGAGCGCCCTGAAGCGCGACGTGACGCTGAACAAAGAGGTGTCGTACAAGTCGCTCATCCAGACGCAGACGCCGATTAATCCAGGTAACAGCGGCGGCCCGCTGTTCAACAAGATGGGCGAGGTGGTGGGCGTGAACGTGGCCATCCGGGCCGGGGCACAGAACATCGCGTTCGCCATCCCCGTCGACACGATGATCAGCAAAGCGGCCGACATGCTGGCCGGGCGGAAGGGGGCCGGCGGGCGGTTCGGGCTGACGCTGGCGAGCAAGTACGACCGGCCGGGCGAAGACGCCCCGCTGCGGCGGTGGGTGGCCGTGCAGCGGGTGGAGGCCGGGTCGGTGGCGGCCGAGGTCGGGCTGAAGGTGGAGGACGTGATCGAGCAGGTGGGCGACGTGGCGGTGACGAGTGCGGTGGACTTCGAGCGCGGGTTCTTGGACCGCACCGGCAAGACGAAACTGCGGGTGAAGCGGGGGCGTGAGTCGTTCGACGTGGTGTTCGGTGCCGCGGCGGTGTTCGCCGCCGAGCGGAGCATTTCCGTCACGCCGGCGGCGGACGCGGGCGGCAGCGGCAAGCTGGGCTTCAAGGCGACGGCGGTGGGGGCGGGCGTGGTGCAGGGCATCGACAAACAGCTCCGCGGCGGGCTGTGGCTGACGGACGTGACGGCGACCGGGCTGGCGGGCAAGGCCGGGCTGAAGGCGGGCGACATCCTGCTCGGCCTGCACCAGTGGGAGACACTGAACACGGACAACGTGACGTATGTGCTGAACCGTGCCGACCTGGCGACGTTCAACCCGGTGCGGGTGATCTTCGTGCGAGACGGCAAGATCCGCGAGAGCAGCATCACGGTGGAGTAGCCGGCCGCTCAAAGTGGTTCCGGTCGACACCCACACCCCCCTCCGGAACCACTTTCTCTAGTCCGGAAGAAAGAGTGTCGGAGTGTCGGCCGGGGCGGTCATCTCGCGTGCATCAGCCGCATCAGTGTGTCCGCTGCGGCAGTTGCGAACGCCGGGTCGTTGATGTGGCAGTCGAGTTCGATCACCTCCACGCCGGCCACCCAGTTGCGGATGCTCTGAAACAGCGCTTCGTCCGCCTCCGGCCACCAGAAGGCTTTGCCTTCCGCATCCAGTGCAGACACGCCACGCAGCGGCAGCAGGATCGCCGTCGGCCCGCTCGCCGCACACGCCCGCTCGGCGAGCTGCTTGCCAAGGGTGTCGTTCTCCTCCGGGGTGGTCCGCATCAGCGTGACCGTCGGGTTATGCTGGTGGAACCGCCGGCCCTTGTACTTCTCCGGGACTGTGTCGGGCGGGCCGAAGTTGACCATGTCGAGCGCGCCGACGGAGATGACTTGCGGCACGCCCTTGAGTCCGGCGGCGGTCAACCGATCCGGTCCGGCGGCCATCACCCCGCCGCACAGTTCGTCCGCCAGTTCGGTCGTCGTGATGTCGAGAACGCCACTCACCAGCCCGTCGCGGATCAGCCCTTCCATCGTCCGCCCGCCGGTGCCGGTCGCGTGGAACGTCAGCACTTCGTAGCTGGCCGCCTCCAACTGACTGCGGGCCGACTGCACACACGGCGTGGTGACGCCGAACATGGTAGCCGCGATGAGGGGGGAACCTACCCCCCCCCGGCCCCCCCCTTCCTGGGAGGAAGGGGGGGGAGTTCCGTACTCCCCCTTCCCTCCCAGGGAGGGGGGCAGGGGGTGTAGGTTTCTTCCGCTGACTGCCCCCGCCATCATCCGTGCCGCGTTCGCAAGCACCAGCCGGCTGATGCGATTCAAACCCGCGACATCCACGACCGAGTACATCATGCACACGTCGCGGGTGCCCACATACGGCCGCACGTCGCCGCTCGCCAGTGTGCTCACCATGAGCTTCGGCACGCCGACCGGCACGGCTCGCATGGCGGCCGTGGCGATGGTGGTGCCGGCCGACCCGCCCAGGCCGAACACGCCCGACAGCTTGCCGACGGCGTGAAGCTGCTTCGCAATTCGCTCGGCCCCACGTGCCGCGAGTTCGACCGCCTTGCCGCGGTCGTTCGCCCGCCGCACGTCGGCCAGCTTCACGCCGGCCGCGGAGAACAATTCAACGTTCGAGATGTCGGCGGGGAAGGGCGGGTCGAACGTGCCGGCGTCGGCGAGCAGCACCGGCACGCCGGACGCAACGAGCAAGTCACGCACGAAGGCGACTTCCGTCGCCTTCGTATCCAGTGTGCCGATCAGGAGGACGGACATCTGCATTCCGAAACGGGTGGCCGACTCTCGCCGAGAGTCGGACTGGGGCGATGGTTGGGTGAGGACCGTGCGGCTGGTGGGGGCCCGCACCCGCTTCACGCGGGATGCACTCGCTTCGACCCCGGTCCGACTCTCGGCGAGAGTCGGCCACCCGTGCGCTCGCCTGCGGCTCGCACCTACTTCGCCACCTTCACCGTTACCGCGTCGGCGAACCCGTGGGCCATCGCCTCGCACTGCTCGCCGGTCATCTCGCCTTCTTGCACCCACACGCGGTACTTCAGCTTCAGCGGCGTCTTCGGCGTCAAGTCGAACTCGAAGTAGTCCCCGAAGCGGCCGTAGTCGCGCTCACTCCCGCGGGTCTCCTTCGGGTTGTCCGGGTGGTTGATGCGAAGCGCCGAGTACCGCTTGCCGCCGGTCTCGAAGCTCATCGCGTTCCACGGCAGGTTCACCGTCTTCGCGTCCTTGCCCTTCGCGTCCCAGTTGCGGGTCTCGCCCTCTTTGCCCTTGCCGTCCGGCCGCAGGTAGTACGTCTTCTTCGCAGTCTCCTTGCTCACCTCCTGGGTGGCACGGAAGTGGAAGCCGGCGTGCTGCGGGTCGCCGTCGAGTCGCACCTTGTCGAGGTTCGTCGTCAGCTCGGTATTCCAGTCGAGCATGGTGCCGCCGGCCACGTTGTACACGGTCACAGTCCGCAGCTCGTCGGCGAAGGTCTTCCCGTCCGGCCCGTGCCAACTGATCGCGGCGGTGTGCCTGGCGAACACCTCGCCCGCTTCGGTCGCGGTCATCTTGTCGTGCGTGCTGAACACGTCCTTCGTGCCGTGCCAGATGTCGGCGTCCACCTTCTTCCCGTCCCCCTGGTAGCTGATCTTGTTGAAGCCGAAGAACAGCCCGCGGTGGTGCGGGAACAGGCCGTCTTTCGGGTCGTTGTACGCCCCGCTGCTGAGCATCACCTTGCCTTCCTTCGGGTCGAACACTTGGTGGAACGGCTTGAAGGTGAGGTAGTGGGCCTTGGCGTCTCGCGGCTTGTTCACATACCGCAGCACCGGGCGCTTGTCCAGCAACACATCGACGTGTTCGCCCTTCGTTTCATCGAAGGTGAACTTCGGCGGATCGGTCACGAAGGTGGCGGTCGCCGCGGTGACTTCGGTCGTGTCGCCCGCTTTGAGCTTGCGGAGAACGACCGTCATCGCCTCGCCCTCACGCTGTGCCGGGATCTCATCGACATCGACGGTCACGGCGTTGGACTTCGCCTTCGCCGGGATGCCTCGGATGACCACGTTCGTGGCGTCGTGCTTGCCGCCGACCACGGTGACGGACTGGGCGAGGGCGAGAGTGGGAAGCAGGAGCAGTGGGAGAGCGTGTCGGAGCATGGGAGGGGTTCCTGACGAGCCGCGACCGCAAGGGAGCGGCTGTGGAGGGGGGTCACTTCACGAACTTGTCGGTGTTGCCGGGGGCGAGCGCGCCGCCAGTGGGTTTGTACAGAATCACCTCTTCGATCTTCTTCGCCATCTCGAAATCCTTGTCGGTGATGCCGCCGGCGCTGTGCGTCTGGAGTTTCACCCAGAACTTGCCCCAGCTCACCGCGAGGTCGGCGTGGTGGTCGGCCGCTTCACACAGGTACGCCACGGCGTTCACCGCCATGAGCGTGGTCGCCCACCCCGCGGTGGTGTACTTGCGGCGGATCCAGCCGTTCTCCAAGTACCACTCGGTCAGGCCGAACTCGACGAACTTGGCCGGGATGTCAGCTTCCGGATAGACGCGGAGGGACATGTCGCAATCTCCTGGCGAACCCGGCCCGCAAGGGCCGCGGGTGGCGTGGTCAACCGCCTGCACTTCCCACCCACCGACCTTGCGGTCGGGGTTCGCCCAGATGGAGAACCCGCGGGGTGTTCCGGGTGTCCGGGATGTTGTAAGCCAACCGACGGAGAATGACCGTGGAGACCGCCCGGATGACGCCGACCGACCGGCCCGTCGAGAACGCCCCGTACCTGACGCACGTCCACGCCGGGCTGACGATTGAGGGGTGGAGCCGGGCGGCGGTACAGAGCTGCTGGCGTGTGCCCGAACTGAAGGTGGCGTTTGATGTCGGCGCCAGCCCGTGGGACTTCATGGGTACGCCCAACCTGTTCATTTCACACACGCACCTGGACCACGTGGCGGCCCTGCCGGTGTACGTCGCCCGCCGGCGGATGATGAAGATGGAGCCGCCGACGATCTACCTGCCCGCCGAGAACGTGGACGACGTGCAGCGGCTTTTACAGATCATGCAGCGGCTCGACCGCGGGCGGCAGATGTGCGAACTGGTGGGCGTGGAAGCCGGGGCGGAGGTGGAACTGAGCCGCGAACACGTGGTGACGACGTGGGACACGGTTCACACCATCCCCAGCCGCGGGTTCGTGGTGTGGGAGCGGCGGAACAAGCTGAAGGAGGAGTACCTCGGCTTGCCCGGCGACAAAATCCGCGACCTGAAGTTCAGCGGGGTGGCGATCACCCGCGAGGTGCGGACGCCCCTGCTGGCGTACACCGGCGACACCGCCCCGGCCGGCCTGGACGCCTGCCCCGCCGCGTTCGACGCCAAGATTCTCATCACCGAGATGAGCTTCTTCCGGGCCAAGCACCGCCGCGACAAGATCCACAAGTTCGGGCACATGCACCTGGACGACTTCATCGAGCGGAAGGATCGGTTCAAGAACGAGCTGATCGTGGCGGGCCACTACAGCACGCGGTATCACTCGGACGAAATCCGCCGGGCGATGGACGCCAAGCTGCCGCCGGAGCTGAAGGAGCGGATGAAGGTGTGGGTGTGACGCGTACTGTCATCGCCGGGGGGGGTCGCCCCGGGCCGGGCCCCCCCGGGGCCAACGCCCCGCGCTGACCAATTTCGCGACCCAGAGTGACCCAAAAAACGT
>JANNVG010000065.1:0-4886 GCA_031414395.1 Fimbriiglobus sp. | reverse complement strand
CGGCGGTTTACTTACCCTTGGGGATTGGTTGAAATGAGTTTTTTGTGTGTGCCCTTGGCGCCCTGGTTGGGGGGGGTCGCCGCCGCTGGGGGGGCGACCCCCCCCACCGCCACCGGGGGGGGGGGCCGCCCACGACGCGTCGGCTCGCCCGCCCTACGAGGCCGCAAGGGACAGACTGAAAATGCTCTTGACAGCGATGCCCCTCGGGATCGTCAGCGGCGGGTCGCGGGGGTGGCGACTTTCGGGGCGGTGGGGTAGTTGCCGTAGTACGAGTAGGTGGGCGAACTGGTGCCGCCGCCGGCGGGCATGAACCCGTTGAACACCAGGAAGCCGGCGGCCACCACCTGCAGCCCGACGAGGATGAACAGCAGCGGCATCGGCGAGCGGATGGGCAGGTCGGTCTTCCACGTCTCCGGCTCGTGGTCGGCGTCCATGCGGGTGCGGGCCGCCCGCCGGCTCGGGCGGTCGTCGGTGGCGACGGGCGGCGCGGCGGCGGCGGGCGGTTCGTCCTCCTCTTCGGCGAACTCCACGCGGAACTCGGCCTTGCAGTCGCGGCAGGCGATCAGTCCGCCGACCCGCGAGTCGGCGATGCTGAAGCTGAACTCGCACTCGGGACAGGTGACACGGACGGTCGGCACGGTCGGCCTCCGGTGGGACACGTCATGATTGTAGCCGGGGTCTGTGACCCCGGTGCCGATTCCGGGGTCACGGACCCCGGCTACAGTGAGGCCGCCACCGCGTTCACCTTCGCTTCGGTGAGGGCGAACGCCTCGGTCAACTCCGCCGGCACGTTCGCCCGCACGGCGTCCAGGTACTCCCGCGACCGCCGCACCTGCCGCGCCCGCCCGTCGGCCGTCAGGTGCTTCGAGTCGGTCATGTTGTCGTAGATGTCGGCCAGCTTGCACGCGGCCACCTGCCACGGGGCGGCGGTCAGTCGGGCCAGGTAGTTCGGCTCCCGCTCGGCCTCCGGCATCCGCGTGTCCTTGCTGAGCGCCGCCGCCCAGCCGGCCACGTCGGCGCCGAACCGCTCGGCCAGGTCGTCGTAGTCGGTGGTGGTGTCTTCGATCGTGTCGTGCAGCACGGCCGCCGTCAGCACTCGCGGGTCGTCGATGCCGAACACGTGGCGGGCGATCAGGCAGACGCGGAACACGTGCGAGGTGTACGGCGTGGCGTTGTCCTTCCGCAACTGGTGGCGGTGGGCGCGG
Organism: Fimbriiglobus sp.; assembly: GCA_031414395.1. GTDB lineage: Bacteria > Planctomycetota > Planctomycetia > Gemmatales > Gemmataceae > JALHQU01. The sequence continues at coordinate 3,681 of JANNVG010000065.1, read as the reverse complement.
GCGGCGAAGGCGACGGCGTCGAGCAGCAGTTCGGTCGGGTCGGGCACGGGGCACTCGGGGGAAAACGGAAAGGGCGGCGGACGGTCACTCCGCGCTGAACGCGGCCAGCGGCTTCGATGTCGCCGAGCCATCCAAGCACACGGGCGAGCAAGTGGTGTGCGTATTCGACGCCCGCGTGGAGCCTCTGGCACTCGCGTGTGCCGACCGTCACGCATTCGCCGGTTGACCGGACAGGTCCCCGACCACCTCACTCACCCCCTCGTGGTCGAAGATGACCGGCACGTTGCCGGGGGCGACGAAGAGGGCCATCCCGCCGTCCCGGATGGCGATCACGTTGGGGCGATCCACCTCGTAACGATTGCCGGCCACTGTGATGACTGTGAACGGGCGGAACGGAGTCCGTCGCTGAAGCGTCTGGATGGCTTCGGTGAACGTGTCGCGGTCCATAATGTCACCTCGGATGGGGTGCTGGAATGTTACCCGAGCGAATGGCCTGCAACAACAGCACCGCCGGCGTCACTCCGCGCTGAACGCGGCCAGCGGGTCGTCGGTCAGTTTGGCGGCCACCTTCACGGTGAACGTGCTGCCGCGGCCGGCGTCGCTCTTCAACTCCACGTCGCCGCCCAGCAGCCGGGCCAACTCCCGCACGATGCTCAGGCCCAGCCCGGTGCCGCCCTGCTCGCGGGTGAGCGAGTTGCTCGTCTGCCGGAACTTCTGGAACACCATCTCCTGGTGCTCCGGGGCGATGCCCACGCCGGTGTCGGCCACCTGGATCACCAGCGCGTCGCCCTCCACCGCCGCCTGCAGCGTCACCCGCCCGCCCTCCGGGGTGAACTTGATCGCGTTCGACAGCAGGTTGCTCACGACCTGCCGCAGCTTGCCCCCGTCCTGGCGCACGTCGGGCGTGTCGGCCGGCACCTGCACCACCAGTTCGATCTCCTTCTTCTCGGCCTGCAGGCGGAAGAGGCTGCCCAACTCCTCGCACAGCGGCGCCACCGCCACCACGCCCGCCCGCGCCCGCATCTTGCCGCTCTCCATCTTCGCCGAGTCCAGCACGTCGTTGATGAGGGTGAGCAGCCGCTTGCCGTTGTCGTGAACGTTCGCCACCCAGCGGTGCTGCTTCTCGGTCAAATTGTCCGCCCCCAGGAGTGTTTCGCTGAACCCGATGATGCTGTTCAGCGGGGTCCGCAGTTCGTGGCTGACGGTGGACAGGAATTCGCTCTTCACGGCGTTCGTGCGGTGCAGTTCCAGGTTGATGCGGGCCAGCTCGTCCACCTTCGTGTCCATGTCGGTGATCAGCCCGCGGTTCCGCTCCTGCGTCCGCATCAGGTTGGCCAACATGCGGTTGAACGCCCGGCTCAGGTCTTCGAACTCATCCCCGGTGTGCAGGTCGCTCCGCACGGCCAAATCCCCCGCGGCGATGGCGTCGGCGGTGCCCTTGAGCGCCTTCACCGGCTTCACCACCACGTACCGAATGATGGCGTAGGTGCCGATCAGGATGAGGATGGTGGTGCCGACGGCGAAGGCGATGAGCCACGCGCGGTTGGCCTCGATGCCGTCGTCGATGGCGGCCGACGACATCCGCACCCGCACGACCCCCACCGTGTCGCCGGCGACCAACTGCGGGCGGGCGAGGGCGTTCGCTTTCACAAGCGCCTCCGGCCCGCCGCCGAGGAACGCGGCCAGCCGCTCGGGGCTGCGGTGACAGGCCACGCACCGCTCTTCGGCCCGCACGCGGGCGTAGTACACGGCCACCGCCTGCCCGGATTGCCGGCGGTAGTGTTCGGCGGCGGTGGGCTGGTCGGCGAGGTGTTGGAGGGGGTCGCGGTCGTCGGGGTCGGCGGCGGCCGGGTCGGCGGGCAGCACGGCGTAGGCGTACCCGCTCAGGTGGTCGGGCCAGTCGGCTTCGGTGCGGCGTTGCAGGTCGTCGAGGGCGGCGGTCAGGTCGGGGTCGCGGGACAGGTGGTGGCGGGCGACGGCGGGGGCGACGACGGCCCGCCCGGTGTGCAGCGGCTGCTCGGAGGCCAGCCCTTCGGTCAGGCGGGCGAACACGATGAAGCTGGTCATCATCAGCACGAGGGTGCCGACGCCGAGCAGCCACCGGCACTTCCGCTCCAGGTTGGTCTCGCCGAGGAAGCGCTTGATCGTGCGGTACGACATGGGGGCAGTTTACGGACGGCGGTATTCCGCGGGCGCACTTGTCACGCCGGGCCGCAGGGCGGGTCTCTTGTGTGTCCCGAACAACACACCCGACCCCCGAGAGGTTCCCCGCCGTGCTCACGCTCACCCCCCACCCGCGGGCCGATTCCCTCGCCACCGAGCGCGACCCGCTCCGCCTCGGCCTGGCCTTCGCCGACTACCTGTTGTCCGCCTTCGACAAGGCCGACGTGCCCGTCGCCCCCGACCGCCGCCCGCCCCTCGACGCCCTGTGCCGCGAACTCGGCCGGCGGGTGGTGGCCGACCGCCTGCTCCGCCGCCCGGTGGCCACGACGCGGCTGCTGGCGGTGACGGCGGTGGCCCTGCACGAGGCGCTCCGCGGCGGGGCCGCCGACCCCGGCCGCCTGGCCGCCGTGCTGCTGTCGTTCGTGCGGCTGGTGTTGGAGGACGGGCTGCGGATGGGGCGGCGGTTCGACCCCGGTCAACCGCACTTCCGCGAGCGGGTGCTCAACTGCATCCGGGCGGGGGACGCCGACGGGCTGGGCCGCGAGCTGAAGCGGTCGTTCCTGCCGCCGGCGAAAGGCCCGGCGCGGTGACACGGCGGGCGGAAGCCGGGTGGGAGTAGTGATGGCTCCCACCCGCTCGTGCCTCACTTGTTCGCCTTCTCGAAGAACTCGCCCGCCTTCTTCGGGTTGATGGCGTCCTTCCCCTTGCTCCAGTTGGCCGGGCACACCTCGCCGTGCTGCTCCACGTGCTGGAGGGCGTCGAGCGTGCGGAGCACCTCGTCCACGCTCCGGCCGATGGGCAGGTCGTTGATGGTGATGTGCCGCACGACGCCGGCCTTGTCGATGAGGAACAGCCCCCGCAGGGCGATGCCGTCGTCCAGCAGCACGCCGTAGTCGGCGCTGATCTTCTTCGTCAGGTCGGACACGAGCGGGTACTTCAGCCCGCCCAGCCCGCCCTGCTTGCGGGGCACTTCCAACCACGCCTTGTGCGAGAACTGGCTGTCGACCGACAGCCCCAGGACCACCGCGTTCCGCGAGGTAAACTCCTCGAGTTTATCATCGAACGCGACGATCTCGGTCGGTCAGACGAAGGTGAAGTCGAGCGGGTAGAAGTACAGGACGACGTACTTGCCGCGGTAGTCGGCCAGCGACAGGCTGGTGATCTCGCCGTTCACCACCGCCTTGGCGGTGAAGTCGGGCGCGGGTTTGGTGACGAACACGGCCATCGGGGCACGCTCTCCAGTGGGTGCGGGAACGGGACAGGGGATATGGTATCGGGCGACGGGGCGGATCGAGAAATCGGATCGGCCGACGGGACTGATACCAGGTGGCAGTGATCTGTTACTGTAGCCGGCCTCTGTGAGGCCGGTCGGACCGGGGTCACAGACCCCGGTTACAGCAAGACATCACTGCAAGATGGTATGATAGGGGACGCTTCTGGGTGAGCGCCCGGCGTCGTTGCCCGCGTGAGTCGCTGCCCGCTCCGCGGGCCGAGCGCCGACTGCTGGTGAGTCGCTGC
>JANNVG010000064.1:0-2447 GCA_031414395.1 Fimbriiglobus sp. | reverse complement strand
TCCCAGGGGAGAGGGGGTGTTCAAGGCGAAGACGTTGCCGGTCATCTGGAACCCCGAACGCAGTGAGTGGGGTGCCAACCACGAACCCGGTCACTGCGTTCCCGGTTCCATTTTGAACACCCCCTCTCCCCTGGAAGAGGGCCGGGGGGTGAGGTCTCCGGGCGACCCCCCCTCTCCCCTGGGAGAGGGGGACGGGGGGTGAGGATTATTCTTCCCCGAATTTTGCACGAAACCGCCGCCCGTCTGCCACCAATATCTCGCACCCGGCGGCTCACGCCGCTCGGCATCGCCTGGAGCGACCCATGATCGGCCTGACCCTCCGCACCCTGTTAGCGTACCTGGACGACACCCTGCCGCCCGCCGACGCGAAGGTGATCGGCCAGAAGTTGGCCGAGAACGAAGAGGCCCGCCAGCTCGCCGACCGCATCCGCGTGCTGGTGCGGAAGCGGGGCCTGGGCACGCCCGCCACCGGCGCGGAGGGCAGCCACACCGACCCGAACACCGTCGCCGCGTACCTGTCGGACCGCCTCACCCCGGACATGGTGAAGAAGTTCGAGACGCTCTCACTCGAATCCGACGTGTCGCTCGCCGAACTCGCCGCGTGCCACCAGATCCTGACGCTCCTGCTGTCGGACCAGGTCCGCGTGCCGCCGTCGGCGTACAAGCGGATGTACGGGCTGGTGAAGGGGAAGGAGTCGGTGCCCGGCCGCAGTCCGAGCAAGCAGGCGATGGCGGTGGGCGGGGTGAATCCGGCCGACAAGCCGCACGAGGCGGACGAGGCCGACGCCGCGTACCTGTTGGGGATGCCGGCGTACTCGAAGGACGAGCCGGCCGGCCGCAAGGTGCTGCGGTGGGCGACGGCCGGGCTGCTGGCGTGTGGGTTCCTGGTGGCCGCCGGATTGGCGTGGCTGACCCTGCCGACGAAGCCGACCGACAACACCGTGGCCGCACTGCCCACGGACACCAAAGACCCCCCGCCGCCGACGACTAACGGTGAACCCACCAAGCCGACCGACACGAAGCCGACCGAGCCGAAGAAGGAAGACCCGCCGAAGGTGGACCCGATGCCGACCGATCCGCCGAAGGTCGATCCCAAGCCGGAAGACCCGCCGAAGGTGGAACTTGGCGGCAAAGTGCCGCCGAACGAGAACCGCGGGGCCATCGCCGTCAACGACTCGCCCGACGAGCAGGTGCTGGTGGTGAAGCGGGCCGACGGGTGGGAGCGGGTGAAGAAGGGGGCGGAGGTGCAGTCCACGGACCGTCTGGTATGCCTGCCGGGGTATCGGGCCAAGGTGCAGTTGAAGAACGGCATCGCCGCCGAGTTGTGGGGCAACGTGCCGGGCGAGCTGCTGCCGCTGCCGTTCGCCGAGACCGCCGTCACCGCGTACCTCACGCCCGACAAGGTCGATGCCGACATCACCGTGCACACCGGGCGGGTGTACCTGAACAGCACGCTGGATCGCCCGGCGGTGGTGCGGGTCCGCGTCCGCGACTCCAAGTACCCGGCGAAGGACTTGCAACTCGACCTGACGATCCCGGACAAGGGGTGCGAGGTGATGGTGGAAGTGCAACACGCCCTCACCCCCGGTGCCGCCAGCGAGCCGGCCCGCACGGTGACGGTGCTGCACACGCTGAAGGGCACCGCCGGCCTGCCGATCAAGGGCAAACCCACCCCGCTCGCGGCCGGCGAGGTGATCGTGTTCGACTCGGTGTTGGGCACGGCCGACGGGCCGCAGAAGCCGGACGCGAAGAGCGCCCGCGGGCTGGCCTACTTCTGCCGCGAGCCGGTGTACGACAACCCGGACAAGTCGCGGGCCATGCTCCGCGCGCTCCGCAGCGTCGGCGACCGCATGAAGGACGCCAAGTCGATCCCCGGCGTGGTGGCCGAACAGCGGATCGACCCGACGACGGCCGTGCCCGACCTGCCGGCCTTCTTCGCCGGGGCGGTGTGGTCGGTGTACGCCTCCGCCGCGCTGGGCGACGTGCCCGAACTGGCCGACCTGCTGAACGACCCGAACCGCCTGGCCATCCGCACCGCCGCGTTCGCCGCCCTCCGCGGGCTGCTCGCCTCGTCGCCCGACAAGATCGACGCCGTCCGCGGCGTCGCCCGCGAGCGGTGGAAGCTGTCGGCCGCGGACACCGACGCCTTCCTCGACACCGTCGCCGGGGTGGACGAGAAGAAGCGGACCGACGCCGACGCGCTGAACAAGCTGGCCGAACAACTGAACGCCGAGACGATCGCCCAGCGGGAGGCGGCGCTGTTCGTGCTGCTCACCGAGATCGACCCGACGGCACAGAAGGTGCCCCTGCTGGCCATCGACGTGGCCGGCGCCGCCGACAAGCGGACGGCCGCCATCGCCGGGTGGAAGAAGCGGATCGCCGAGCTGGTGAAGGAGAAGAAGTGATCGGGTGCGGTCGTCCGGGTGGCCGACTCTCGCCGAGAGTCG
>JANNVG010000063.1:0-1694 GCA_031414395.1 Fimbriiglobus sp. | reverse complement strand
GTTCAGGGGTCTGCAACGCCGCAAGCGGCGTCTGTTGCCCGCCGCTTGCGGCGTTGCACCCTGAAAGAAAAAGGAACCGGCCCCGCGGCACAGTCCCGGCCGGACGAATCCGGACGAACCGCGGCGGGGCCGATCGATCATCGTGGGGTCGCCGAGAGTTGTTCGCTGACGACGACGGCGGATTTTACGCGGGCGGTCAAGTGGGGGCGGAATTTGTCACGCGGGGTGACACTCACTCCCGCGGGGCGGGGTGGCCGAACTGCGTCTCGTACTCGGCGTACACTCGCGACAGCACGACCGACGACCCGCCGTCCGCGGCCACCCGCTGGCGGACGTAGTCGAGCACGCTGCGGGCGGCCAGCTCGGTCTCGGGCAGGTCGCCGTACCGCAATCGCATGACGAGCAGCATCTTGTCATTCCCGTGGTGCGCTCCGGCGAACTGGTCGGCCACGGCGGCGAGGGTGGTCTGCCCGCGGATCAGGGCGTTCACCAACTCCTCCTTGTACTCGATCCGCTCCTTCAGCCCACTCATGCGGTGGCCCAACTGCTGGTCGTTCGACTGGCACTCGTCCACCGCCGCGTTCAACTGGTTGGCGTCTCGCAGGTCGGCGTAAGCGGCGGACAGCCCGCCGGGGTAGCAAGCGGCGGTCAGCCCGACGAGGGCGCCGACGACGGTCGGGAACGTGACCCACCGCGGCAGTGTGAACAGGGTGCGGAACAATGGCTTCACGGGTCAATCCCTCGGGTGTGACGCCCATCCGGGTGGGGGAGTGTGGCCGCGAGGTGGCCCGTTCGGAACGAGACCGCGCGACGAGTCCTGTCCCACGCCCGTGCGAGGCCGCGAGAGCGGACCCGAAACGGGTGAGGGGAAGACGACCCCCGACCGACCGGCGTCGGACATCTGGTGAACACGAACCGCGGCAGGAGAGCAATGACCGGCCGGCTGCCGCCGGCTCGCCCGCGGTACGACCGCGGGTCTTGGACACCCCGCGGCGGCTGGCCGCGGGAGTGCGTTCAGGGAGGGAGGCCGATCACTGTTATCTAGGACACGCAACCCCCGTTCCGGTTCCGCGAAACTCGGGAAACACGAGAACGGCCCTGAGAAATGAGGTAAAAATCGGGACTTGCGGCCGGGCGTGAAGGACGTGTGTGCCGGATCTCCGGGCACCCCGTGCCTGCACTCGTCGGCCGACACGCGGAACGAATTTTCGATATACCACCGCCGACCGGCGGCCTGACACGACGGCTGAAATTTTCACTCACCCCACACACGGAGACCACAATGCCCGACGCCATCCGCTGGCTGTACCACCGCACGTCTTGAACGACGTGCGCGAAGGCTCAGGAGTTTCTTGAGCGAACGGGCACGACCGTCGGCGAGACGGTGCCGGCCGGCAAGACGAAGCTCGGGGCGGCGGACGCCCTCGCACTGGCGAGGAAGGCGAAACGAGTCGTCGCCACCCGCGGGAAGAAAGTGGTGACGTTCGACATGAAAGCAGACAAGCCGACCGACGACGAGCTGCTGGCGGTGCTGCTCGGGCCGACGGGCAACCTGCGGGCGCCGGCCGCGGTGGTCGGCGACACGCTCGTCGTCGGGTTCTGCCCGGTGGGGTACGCGGAGGGGCTGGGGGTGTTCTTGTAGGGCGGGTCGGGTGGCCGGGTGGGCACGGGTGGCCGACTCTCGCCGAGAGTCG
>JANNVG010000062.1:0-3642 GCA_031414395.1 Fimbriiglobus sp. | reverse complement strand
CGACTCTCGGCGAGAGTCGGCCACCCGTTACGAGCCATGAACTGCCGGTGAGTGTTCGTCCGGCACTCGCGCCGGGCGGAATAGACTGAACGAGACCGAGCGCGACCTTCCTTGGAGTAGCCGTTTTGTCACGCTACATCGCCATCGACGTGGACGCCGCGGGGCTGTTCGTCGCGGCCGGGTTCGCCAAAGGCAACTCGGTGCGCGTGGAACAGGCCCTGCCGCTCACCGACGACCCCCGCCCGCTCACCGCCGACACGGCCCCGGAGTTGGCCCGGCGGCTGAAAGAGGTGCTCGCCGCCTCCCGCACGCCCGCCGCCCCGGTCCTCCTCTGCGTCGGCCGAGACCGCGTGGTCATCAAGGACGTGCGGCACCCGAAGACCGGCCCGGCCGAAGAACCCGCCGTCGTGCGGTTCCAGGCCCAGCGAGATCTGGCCGAAGCCGCCGACACGCTCCACCTGGACTACGTGCCGCTGCCCGCCCCGGCCGGCGCCGACGACAAGCGGGCGACGGCCGTGTTCGTCAAGCGCGACCTGTACAACGCCGCCCGCACCATGTGCGAGCTGGCCGGGCTGAAGCTGGCCGGGTTCACCCCACGACCCTACGCCACCGCCGCCGCCGTCCGCCGGGCCGTCGCCGCCGGCACCGTCACCCCGCCCGAGACGCCCGCCGCCCCCGTCGGCGTGCTCAGCCTGTGGGACGGCGGGGGCGAGTTCGTGGTGTACCACGGCGAACACATGGTGTTCAGCCGGAGCGTGTCGGGGATGGCCCTCCAGAGCGAGACCGGGCTGGTCGGCGAGGCGAAGCGGAGTCTGGCCGCGTTCGCCTCGCAAAGCCCTCGCGAGCGGCTCGACGCCCTGTACTTGTGCGAGGGGCACGCCGGGGGCAGCTTCGCCGCCCGCCTGCAACAGTCGCTCCCCGTCCCCGTCCACCCGTTCGACCCGCTCGCCGGCAGTTCGGCCGCCGACGCCGTGCCGACCCACCTGCGGGGGCGGTTCGCCTCGGCCGTCGGCCTGCTCGCCGCCCGCGGGCACGGCCCCCTGCCGATCAACTTCGTCACCCCCCGTCAGCCGCGGGCGGAGCCGAGCAAGTCCCGCTCGTGGGTGATCGTCGGCCTGCTGTTCGCCCTGCTCGTCGCGGCCGGCGCCGGCGGCGGGCTGTTCTTCCTGCACACCGGCCTCACCCTCCGCCTGGCGAAAGCGAACGCCGACAAGAAGATGGCGGAGGAGCAGATCGCGGTCGAGAAGAAGAACCTGAACCGGCTGAAGGCGGTGGACGACTTCCGCAAGCGGGACGTGAACTGGCTGGACACGCTGTACGACATCACCGCCGCCACCCCGGACGTGAACAAGGTTCACGTGCGGGAGTTCGACGGCAAGATCAAGGTGGCCAAGCTGGACCCCAAGGCGAACGCCGCGGCTGCGTCATCCGGCGTTACCGCCGGCGGCACCCGCAGCACCACGCCAGTGGGGACCAAGCCCGGCACCACCCCGGCCGCGGCCCCGAAGGCCGCCCCGGTGGAGCCGGTGGCCGACCTGAAACTGGACCTGGTGTCGGGGAGTGACGCCGACGACCCGCTCGTGCAGCGGCTGATCGACGACCTGTTCAAGGCCGACAACAAGTTCTACGCCACGCCGGAGGTCGAGCGGCCGACGAGCGGCACCGGCCGACGGCTGGCGACCGTGAAGGTGGAACTCCTGCCCCGCCGGCCGGAGACGTTCAGCCGCAAGCTGGTGGCCGAGTTCCCGAAACAGCCGCTCCTTCCGAAGCAACCGCCGGTGGAAGAACCGCTCCCGTTCAACCCCGACGAGGAGTTCCCGTGAACCGCACACTCCGCCTCGCCCTCCTCGTCGTCGGCATTCTGGCGTTCGGCGGGCTGGCCGCCGCCGGCTGGTTCTTCCTGGCCGCCCCCTACCTCGCGCGCGTGAAGGAGGTGGACACGGCCGAGGCCGCCGCCCGCTCGGCCGAGAGCGCGCGGGACGGCATCGCCGCCGACGCGCGGAAGCTGGAGAAAGTGGCCCGCCTCAGCCTGCCGGCCGGCCCCCTCTACACGGACGACTCGAAGCGGACCAAGCGGGAGTACGCCGACGTGGCCCGCTCGGAGTACGAGCAGGCGCTCGTCAAGGTGCTCAAGGACGCCGGCGCCCGCAACAGCACGGTCAACTTCTCCGACACCGAATCGACCAACAAGATGGGCATCCCGCAGATCGACCCGGCGTTCAAGGCCAACCGCGACAGTGAGCCGACCGAGTACCTGGCGTACACCCCGATCGTGTTCAAGATCGACATCCCGAGGGCCGACCTGGCCACCGTCGCCGAGGTGCTGCGGCGGTACTACTCGCTCGACCTGCTGCACCAGATCACGCACCTGAACATCAAGCAGGCGGGGTCGAGCGACCTGGGCGACGACAAGCGGTCGCAGAAGGAGCGGAGCGACCTGAAGGTGGAGATCACCACGCGGGCGATCATCGTGAACGGCGCGGCCCGCCGCCGCACCCTCACCCCGGCCCCGAATTCGGTCGTCGGACTGGTCGGCGGCATCGGCGGGGCGTCCTACGAGCAGAACCCCGGCGTCGGCCGCAAAGTGCTGCCCGAGCCGTTCGAGGCGATCCTGGCGAACGCCCCCATCCGCGAGTACCAGTACCTCGCCGCCAAGGACGTGTACCACGGCACCCTGCCGGAGATCAAACCGATTGATCCTCCGAAAGGACCCACAGCGCCGACGGCAGTCGAGGTGCCGAAGCCCGACTTCCGCGAGTACATCTGGTTCACCACCTCGATCCACACCAGCCGGGGGGACGAGCACACCGTCGAGATCACCATCAAGGACAAGATCAACCAGGACGAGTACCAGGTGGTCGTCACACAGGAGGGGGAGAAGGTGTCGGCGCGGACCACCAAGTACGAGTTCGATAACTTCAAGGTCGATGTCTCGCAGCGGAAGAAGAAGGTGGTGGGGTACGACTCGAAGCGGCTGGACATCTCCCGGTGGACGATGATCAACAAGAACGACTTCGTCATTTACGGGGTGGACACCGACGGCTCGCTCGTCCTGGGTGAGAAGCCGAGCGGGCTGGCGCCCGAGTTGCCGAAGGACGACAAGAAGCCGGTCGTCGGCGGGTTCGGTGCCGGTGCCGGTGCCGGGTTCGGTGGGGGCGGTCAGGGGGGCGGCGCACGGCCGTCGAGCAAGACGACGCTCCCGCCGCCCGACCCGAAAGCGTCGGTCATCGGCGGCATGGTGGTGACGGCGCCGAAGGCGGAGAAGTTCTACCGCTGGGAGTCGGGGAAGAGCCTGAAGCAGATCGTGGAGTTGAGCAAGCCGGATGCGGAGAAGGCGATCAAGCGTGCCCAGACGCGGTTCCTGCCGACCCCGGCCGCGACCACCACGCCCGCCCCCCCGCCGCCCGAACTGAAAGTGACCGACAAGCCGTAACCGAGTCGTCACCCGCCGTTCGCCCCGCCCGCGGCTTCCCCGCGGGCGGTGTGCGTTTCCGGAATGGTCGGGCTTGGGGGGGCCGGGGGGGGGGGGGGGGGGGGGGGGGGGGGCGCGCGCGGCGGCGCGGGGGGGGGGGGGGCCGCAGGGGGCACCCGCGGGAGAGCCCCCCCCCCCCCGGGGCGGGGGGGGGGGGGGGCGGGGGGGGG
>JANNVG010000061.1:0-8156 GCA_031414395.1 Fimbriiglobus sp. | reverse complement strand
GGCCGAACGGAACGCGGACCAGAGCAAGGTGGTGTGGAAATTCACCACCGACAAAGCCCGCGTCCGCCTCCGCCACCTCTACCCACAGGATAAGACTTGAAGGTCTACTACTTTCGCGGTTCGACGCCCAGCAGGTGCCGCACGAAGAAGTCGGCCCGCCGCCGCTGGCCGTAGGGCGTTTCGCACGCCCCGTGCCCGCCGCCGGGGAACACGATCAGGTCGAAGTCCTTGTTCGCCCGGATGAGCGCGTTCGCCACCTGCAGGGTGCTGGCCGGGTCCACGTTGCGGTCCAGTTCGCCCACCGTCAGCAGCAGCTTGCCGCGGAAGTTCTTCACCACGTCCGGGTTGGTGTTGCTCTGCTCGGCGTAGTGCTTGCCCACCGGCCAGCTCATCCACAGCTCGTTCCACCACACCTTGTCCATGCGGTTGTCGTGGCACCCGCAGTCGGACACCGCAACAGTGTAGAAGTCCGGGTGCGCGAACACCGCCCGCGTGCTGCTCTGCCCGCCGGCGCTGCCGCCGAAGATGCCCACGCCTTTGCTCAGGTCCATCTCCGGGTGCTTGGCGGCGGCGGCCTGGATCCACTTGATGCGGTCCGGGAAGCCGCTGTCGCCCAGGTTCTTCCAGCACACGTCATGAAACGCCTTGCTCCGCCAGTTGGTGCCCATGCCGTCCAGTTGCACCACCACGAACCCGAGTTCGGCCATCGCCATCGGCGAGCGGATGACCGGGGCGAACGCCTTCGGCACGAAGAACCCTTGCGGCCCGGCGTAGATGGATTCGATGACCGGGTACTTCTTCTTCGGGTCGAAGGTCGTCGGCCGGTGAATGACGCCGTAGATGTCGGTCTTGCCGTCGCGGCCTTTCGCCACGAACCGTTCCGGCGGCTTCCACCCGGCCGCTTCCAGCGCGGTGATGTCGGCCTTTTCAAGCTCCAGCAGTTTCTTGCCGTCGTCGCTGCGGCGGAGTTCGGTGACGGGCGGCGCGTCCACCCGCGAGTGGCGGGCGACGTAATACTTGCCGTCGGGCGAGAACCTCAGCGGGTTCGCCTCGCGGTCGCCCCCGGTGCCGTAGGTGCCGTCGGCGTCGGTCAACTTCACCAGCCCGGTGCCGTCGAACCGGATGCGGGCGGCGTGCAGGTGGTACGGGTCTTGGCCTGCGTGGAGGCCGTGCGCCTGGAAATGAATCTCGCGGGCCTTCGCATCCACGCGGTCCACCCGCCGCACCAGCCACTCGCCTTTGGTGATCTGCTTCTTCACGTCGCCCGTCTTCATGTCGATCAGGTACAGGTGGTTCCACCCGTCGCGCTCGCTCATCCAGACCAACTCGTTCGTGTCGTCGAGGTACGTCAGGTGCAGCTTGTAGGCGTAGTCGAAGAACGTCTTGCACTCCTCGCTGATGACGGTCGTGGCCTTGCCCGTGGCGGCATCAATCGCCACCAGCCGCATCACCCCGTGCCCCCGCTGGTTGTACAGGAACAGGAACCGCGAGCCGTCGGCCGTCCAGTGTTCGTAGCTCACGTCCCACGGGTTGTTGAACAGGTCGTCGGCCACCGGCACTTCCTTCTTCGTCGCCACGTCGAACAGGTGCGGGAACGGCTGCGGGATGGCGTCGCCCGGCTTCAGGTAAAGGGCGGTGCTCGTCTTCGGCTGGAGCTGATCCTTCGGCGACGACTCCACCAGCGTGACTTTGCGGTCGCCCCCCTGCTTGGTCTTGATGGCGATGAAGTGCTTCGAGTCGGGTGCCCAGTACACCCGCTCGTAGGGGATGCTCTCCTTGCCGTCGGTCGTCAGCGGCGTCTCGCCCTTGCCCTCGCGGTCCACCAGCACCACGTTGAACTGGTCGATCTTGACGTCCCACTTGTTGTCGGGCGAGCGGTTGCCGCCCCGCGGCGGGCGACCGCCGACCGGACCCGGACGCGGCGCTTCCGCCGGCTTCTTGTCCTTCAGGTCGTCCGCCTTCACCACCGTGCGGCTCGGCTTGGCCGGATCGACGAGCACCAGTTCCGTCTTCTTGTCGGCGATGGTCACTTCGTAACTGAACGTGCCGTCGGCGTACCACTTCGGCTCGACGCGGTCGCGGAACACCTTGCCGCCGAAGGTGGCGGCGAGCTTGGTCGAGCGGTCGTAGTCGGCCTGCGTGCCCTGGGCGAGCAGCGGGGCGGACAGCAGCAGCAGGGCGAGGAGGGCGCGGGGCATGGGGCGACTCGGCGAGGGGGAGCGGGTCACGCGGGCGGGTACACCTCGGCACCGTGGAGCAGGCAGACGGCGCTCCGCGGACGATCAACGACGACGGTGAAGACGTTGAGCACATCCCGACCGAGAACCGATTGGTCGAGTGCGGCTTGGTCGGTGAACGCGGCGAACTCGGCACGAATGTTGACAGGCCCACTGGTGGCGAATAACCGCAGGGTCGTCGTCAGGAACACGGTCGGAGTCGATCCCCCGACCCCGCCGAGGTTCTCGACTGCCGGACGACCCGGAATCCTCAGTTTGGTCAACAAGTCGGCCGAGAACACCGTGCGATCCGCCCCGGTGTCGAGCAGGAACCACATCTCGACCCACCCGCCGGCCGCGTCCTGAACCTGAGCGCGGATCGCCGGCCGCGGAACACCGTCGTTGCCGTTCTCCCAAGACCCGTTAATTCGCATGGATGGTTCCGCGGAGTGGACGGATGTACTTAGTGAACACGGCCCCGGCCTCATCCGGATGGGCGGCCTTCGCCCGCTCGTACACCTCAAGCGCGTTGTCACCTACGAGTAGTTCCCCGCCGGCGACGGCGATGTGCCGCCCAGGGTGTTCCTGCCCGATCTGCACCGCCCGCTCGCCGAACCAGTTCAGGTTCCGGACGGCGATCTGATGGAGTTCGAGATTGCGCGCCGCCTCTTCGGGCGTCACGTCGACGATTTCCATCGTCGGGGTCGGAGGTTCACCACCGCCCATGATCCGGATCATGACACACCCTCCATTGATGGCTTCATTCTACACCCTGGCCTTCCACGCTTCGACTTGCCGCTTCACCTCGGCCGGGGCGGTGCTGCCGTAGCTCTGGAAGGCGGCCACCGCGTTCGCCACGCCCAGCTTCTGCTTCACCCCGCTCGCCCCCGGTGCGGCCCTCTCGAACTCCTCGGCCGGCAGGTCGGTCAGCCGGCACTTCCGCCGCTCGCACTCCTTCACCAGCGTGCCCACCGCCTCGTGCGCCGACCGCATCGGCACGCCGGCGGCGATGAGCGCTTCCATCAAAGTGGTCGCGTCGAGGAAGCCGTCTTCGATCCGCGAGGCGATCACCTCACGCCGCAGTTGGGTTTGCTCCACCATCGGGGCGGCGACGGCCAGGCACCCCACCACCGTGTCGAAGGCGTCGAACAGGGCGGCCTTGTCTTCTTGCAGGTCGCGGTTGTACGCCAGCGGCAGCGCCTTCACCAGGATCAGCAACTGATTCAGCGTGCCGATCACTCGGCCCGACTTGCCGCGGATGAGTTCGAGCACGTCCGGGTTCTTCTTGTGCGGCATGATGCTCGACCCGGTGCAGAAGGCATCGGGCAGTTCCAGGAAGTTGAACTCCGTGGTGCTCCAGATGATCCACTCTTCCGCCCACCCGCTCAGATGCACGGCGATGAGCGAAAGGTCGAACACGAACTCCAGGAGGAAGTCGCGGTCGCTGGAGGCGTCCAGGCTGTTGGCGACCACGCTGTCGAAGCCGAGTATCTGCCGCACGCTCTCGCGGTCGATGGGGAGCGAGCTGCCGGCCAGCGCCGCCGCCCCCAGGGGCAGCACGTTCACCCGCTTGCGGGCGTCGGCCAGCCGCTCGCGGTCCCGCTGGAACTTCTCGGCGTAGGCCAAGTAGTAATGTGCCGCCAGCACCGGCTGAGCGCGCTGGAGGTGCGTGTAGCCGGGCAGAATCACACCCTCGTCCCGCTCGGCGCTCCGCACGAACGACCGCTGGAGTTCCTTCAGCCGGTCGTCCAGTTCGTCGATGGCGTCCCGCACCCACAGCTTCACGTCGGTCACGACCTGGTCGTTGCGGCTGCGGCCGGTGTGCAACTTTCGGCCCACATCGCCGAGCTTCGTAATCAGCGCCTTCTCGATGTGCGTGTGGATGTCTTCGAGCGAGACTTTGTACTCCATCCGCCCGGCTTCGATGTCGGCGGCGATGCCGTCGAGCGTGGTGCAGATCGCTTCAGCCTCGGCGGGCGAAATCAGCGACACCTCGGCCAACATGCGGGCGTGCGCCTGGCTGGCGCGGATGTCGTGCCGGTACAGCCGGCGGTCCACGGAGATGCTCTCGGTGAACTGCTCCACCCGCTCGTCCGTCGCCCCGCTGAACCGCCCGCCCCACGTCTTCTGGCTCATCACGCTGCTCCTGGGAACAGGGCGTGTTTTACGGATCCGATTCGAGGTCATCAGCCACGGATGGCACGGACCACACGGATCAAGAAGGAGAACACAGTGGAGAACCAGATTCGGGCCTGCTCCTTTTGCTTCTTCCTTCTTCTGTCCTCGGTTCTGATCCTGCCTTCATCCGTGTCATCCGTGGCTCTCTTCTCCCCCGAAACCCGCCCGCCTTCGCCGGGGTACACCAGTCACAATTCCCCCGAGGGTGTCACGATGAAGCGGTTCCTGTGGGCGGTTCTGGCGGCGGTCGGGCTGGCGGCGGTGGCAACTGCGGCCCCGCCGAAGCCGGCGGTGGAAGTGCGGCTGGTCGGCGCGACCGACCTGGCGCCGGTGATCGAGTACGCCGGCGGGCTGTTCGGTCAGGCCGACAACGCCAAGAACTTCGGCGACCTGATCAAGGCGTTCGCCGACAACGAGAAGGGCCTCGAAGGCCTCGACGTGAAGCGGCCCATCGGCTTCTACGCCATGCTCGCCGAGCAGGTGGAAGACAGCACCGTGGTGCTCATGATCCCGGTGGCCGACGCCGAAGCGGTGGTCGCCCTGATGAGCGGCAAGCTGAGCCTCGACCCGAAGAAGGATGAGAAGACGGGCGTGTACAGCGTGGACGTGCCGAACTTCCCGGCCACCGTGTACTTCCGCTTCAACGACGGGTACATGTACGCCACGCTGCGGTCGGCCGACGGCGTGGCGAAGGACAAGCTGCTCGCCCCGAAGACGTTCTTCGCCGACAAGATGACCGGCCTGCTGACCGCGACGGTCCACTTCGACCGCATCCCGGCCGACCTGCGGAAGGCGGTCTACGGGCAACTCGAACTGCAACTGAAAGAGGGGGCGGACAAAGCCGCCGACCCGACGCAGAAGCGGCTGAACGAGTTCCTCGTGGATGTCGGCGTGGACGCGGTGAAGACGCTGCTGAGCGAGGGCGACACCCTCACCGCCGTACTCGACGTGGAGCCGAAATCCGACGACATCAAGCTGACGCTGAACGTCACCCCGAAGGGCGGCACCACCCTGGCGAAGACGCTCGCCTCGTTCGCGGATCGGGATACGGTCGCGGCGATGGTGTCGGCGGTGAAGAATCCGGTACTCGCGCTGGGCGTGAACTTCACCCTGCCGCCGGAGACGAAGAAGAAGTTCGCGGCCTTGTTCGTGGGCATCGCGAAAGACGCCGTGGACAACGCAAAGGAGGACGACAAAGCCGGGGTGAAACTGGTGACGGACTCGCTGCTGCCGACGCTCACCAGCGGGGATTTGCAACTCGGGCTGGCGGTGTCCGGCGACAGCAAGGGGAAGGTCGGGCTGACGGCGGCGATCAAGACGGTGGACGGGAAGGAGATCGAGAAGACGGCCAAACTGCTCGCCCAGTTCGTGCCGAAGGAGTTCGGCGAGGTGGCAACGGACGTGGACACCGTGGGCAAGGGGAACGTTCACAAGCTGACGTTCGCCAAGCCGGACGACGTGCCGTTCTCGTCCGACACGATGTGGGTGCTGACCGGCGACGACCTGCTGGCCGTTCACACCGGCGCGAAGGCCGACGGGCTGAAGGCGGTCGGCGTGGCGAAGGCGGCGAAGGCCCCGATGCTGAACTTCGAGATGTCGTGGGTGCGGTTCGCCCGCCTGAGCAACTCGGCCGAGGCGGACACCGTCAAGAACGTGGTGAACAGCGTGTTCGAGGACACCAAGACCGACGGCCTGGACACGCTCAAAATCACCGGCACCGGCGGCAAGCAACTGACGCTGAACGTGACGCTCAAGGGCAAGGCGTTCGCCTTCCTCGCGGCGCTGAACCAGAAGTGACAGCTTGGTAGGGTGGGTCCAGCGACCACCCAGCACCCGCGGGCGTGCGGCCCCGGACCGCGGCAGTGGGTCAGCACATCGGTGTCTTCGCACCCAGCTTCTTCCAGTGCATCGGCCAGAATCGGCAGGCGGTCGAACGCTCGCTCGGCGTAGATGCCGCTGGCGAGCGCGACGGCCGTTTCGGTACGCCACGATGGGGGGAAGGTGATCGGGCGAAACGGGTTGCCGACGATGCAGCGAAGGAGGTGGGCATGAAGAGCAGTTTCAGTAGGCGAATAGTCCCTTGCCCTGCGAGCGACTTCGGAGGCTTGGCGGCAGTCGTCCGCCGCACCACTGCTGAGCGCATAGTACACGGCGGACACCGCGAACCGTGAAGTCTTTGGCAAGATGTCCCGATACCAAGTCCGCATTTCTCGCCGGTTTTCCTTCCGCATTTCATCTGTGTGAACGCCTTCGATCGCATCTTCCGCGACCGCGAGTAACCTCGCGGCTCTGGGGTCGGTGGCGAGGTTGAGTACCGAACGGGCAAACGCGCAGCTCAGCAGTCGCATCCTGCGGGTGCTGGCTGTCCCATGCTTGATCCCCGTGAACAAAAGCTTTCCCACTTCGCCCGTCGTCAGCCACTCCTGTTCCGTCATCGCTCGCCCTCCGGTGTTGAACCTCGCCCCAAGCCCCCTCTCCATTCTGTTCGCCGCGAGCATCGCGAGCGCCAACCGCTGCTGGCGCTCGCGGTGCTCGCGGCGAAGACAGTTTCTCTCCCTGCTAAACTATCCCACATGTCCACCGTCCTCGCACCGCTGCCCGCGCCGCCGGCCGCCTACCGCGAACCGTTCCGCATCGGGAACGTCCCGCTCGCGTCGCGGTTCGTCCTCGCCCCGCTCGCCGGGTACACCAACTACCCGTTCCGACGGTCCGTCCGCGAGATCGGCGGGGTGGGGCTGTGTACCACCGACCTCGTGAACGCACGGGCCATTCTGGAGCAGTCGAAGAAGACGCTCGAACTGCTCGTCACCGGCCCGGACGACCGCCCGCTGAGCGTGCAAATCTTCGGCGGCAACGCCGCAGAGATGGCCGACGCCGCCAAGTGGCTGCAAGGGTACGGGGCCACGATGATCGACATCAACATGGGCTGCCCGGTTCGCAAGGTGGTGCGGGTGGGCGGCGGGTCGGCCATGATGTGCGACACCACCGGCAGCACGGTGAAGCTGGTGGAGCAAGTGGTACACGCGGTGACGATCCCCGTCACGGTGAAGATGCGGCTGGGCTGGGACGACGACAACCTGACCGCCCCGCACTTCGCCCGCGAGTTCGAGCGGGTGGGCGTGGCGGCGGTGACGATCCACGGCCGCACGCGGGAGCAGGGGTTCGGCGGGAACATCAACCCGGCCGGCATCCGCGCGGTGGTGGAGGCGGTGGACCACATCCCGGTGTTCGGCAACGGCGACGTGCGGAGCATCTCGGACGCGGCGAAGCTGATCGACGACACCGGCTGTCACGGCATCGCCATCGGCCGCGGGGCACTGGCGAACCCGTGGTTCTTCCGCCAACTCGATGCGTGGGTGCGCACCGGCGATCCGGGCAGTCGCGGCAGTTACCGTGATCGCCTCGACTTCATGCGAACACACCTGGTGCGGCTGATCGAGTGGCGGGGCCACGAGTACCCCGGCTGTGCGCAGTTCCGCAAGGTGGCGAGCTGGTACACGAAGTCGCTACGGATGCCGAAGGCGGTGCAGCACCAGTTCAACAACTTGAAGTCGCTGGCCGAGTTCGACGAGCTGACCGCCGCGTTCCGCGACACCGGCCCGCCGCCCGGCTGGACCGAGTGGGACGCGACCGCCGCGGACGTGAACGTCCCCCAGGGGCCGAACAGCCACTGGTGAACCAACGAGCCGCGGCCCCCGGGGGGGGGGGGTGTATACGCACCCACGCGGGCGCGGGGCGGGTTGGGCGGGTTGACAGCACCCC
>JANNVG010000060.1:0-6234 GCA_031414395.1 Fimbriiglobus sp. | reverse complement strand
GGCCGGCGAGAGGGCGGTGGGCCGGCCGTCGGGTCATCATCGACGCCGTTGCGGTCGCCGGCCGCTCGACCCGCCCTACAAGACAGCGCCCGCCCTCACACCAGCTCCACCGCCAGCGCGTTCGTCGCCCCTTCGAGGGCGACCTCGCACACGCCCATCGCCCGCGTCACGCCGTCGAGCGCGTCCTCCAGTTCCACCTCGTCGGTGCGGTCCACCATCTGCTCGACGGCCGGCGGGATCAGCCCCAGGTGCGCCGCCGTCACCGCCGCCAGGATCGCCGCCTTCTTGTTCGTCACCGAAGCGGAGGTGATGCGGGCGGTCAGGCCGATGTCGCTCGTGGTGGCGGTCACGTCGTTCGCCCGGTTGATCTGGGCGTGCTTCTTGTTCCCGGCCACCGCCCCGGCCACCCCGCCGATGACCGCCCCGGCGATGTTCCCCAGAATCGGAATGAAGCTGCCGATGACCGCCCCGGCCGCCGCCCCCGCCGCCGCCCCGCCGAGCGTGCCGCCGTCCGTCTTGCCGGCGGTGTTGGCCACCGTCACCGAGCAGTAGGTGGGGGCGAGCGTGCCCCGCAGTCGTTCGCGGGCGGTGGGCGACAGGCCGGCCACGCCCCACCGCCGGAGCTTCTCGTCCAGGCGGTTGAACAGGGCGTCTGAGGTGCGGGTGAACTCGCCCCGCATCTTGGCCTTCAACTGCGTGTCGTAGGTGGCGTCCGTCTTGTAGTCGGCGGCACTCACCCCGGCGGCGACGATGACCCCGGCGCCGTTCACGCCCGACTCGAACCCGCTCACGAACTCGTCCACGGCGGCGGTCGCTTCGGCGGACAGGTGGTTCACCCGCGTGGCGGCGCTGCCGGTGGCGGTCGCGTTCGCCCGCTCGGTGGCGTCGTTCGCCGCTTGCACCCGCTCCAACTGCGGGGCGATGACGTCGCCCAACTCGGTCAGGACGCGGTGCAGCCACTGGTAGCGGGCGGCCTGCACCCGCGGCGAGTCCACCCGCCCGCACCCGTCGAGCAGCTCCAGCAACTCCAGGGCGTTCGGGGCGAGTTGGCCGTCGGCCAGCATCTGCTCGGCCGACACCGACAGCACCGGCGGCGGGGCGGGGAAGCCCATGTCGGCGGCGTGGTGCCGCATCTTGTCGCGGTTCACCGGCACCACCTCTTCCACGTGTTCGGTCCACGGGTCGGGGTGGCCGGTTCGCAGGTACGCGTTCTCCACGAACACCACCGACGCCCACCCGCGGCGGGCCACCCGGTCGGCGATCTCCTCCATCTCCGCCTCGCCCAGGAACATCTGCGACCGCAGCACCCACACCACCACGTCGGCGGCGTCGATGGCCGCGCGGGCGCGGGCGGTCATGGCGGGCACGTCGAACAGGCCGGGCGGGTCGATCCACACGGCGTCCGGCCCCCCGGGGAAGGTGGGCAGTTCGATGTCCACCCGCCGCACGGCCGACAGGGCATCGACGCGGTCGTTGCTCCCGCGGAGGGTGACGGCCCGGCGGAGGTCGGCCGTGCCGCAGTCCATCTCTTGACGGGAGTCGGGGCCGACGAGGGCGGCGGAGCGGCGGGGGCCGTGGCGGATGTGGCAACTCACGCCCGTCTCGGGCAGGTCGCCGGTGGGCAGCAGCCGCTCACCCAGTGCGGCATCCACCAGACTCGACTTGCCCGTCTTGAACCGCCCGCCGAACGTCACCTTCACCTCGACCGACTTCAGCCGGGCGATGGCGGCGTCCAGTTCGGTGGCCGTGTGCGGAAGCAGGCGGGCGAAGGTGCCGCGGCTGGCGGACAGGTCGGCGATCTCGGCCGGCATCGGCAGGTCGGGTTGCGCCCGGCGGGCGACGGACAGACGGGCCGACATGGGTGGGGTTCCGTGTGTGGGTGTGGTGTGTGGGCAGATGTCTTCGCCGCGATTGTGCGAGTCAGTGGAACCCCGAACGCAGTGAGCGGGGTGTGAATTCCCCACCCGGTCACTGCGTTCCCGGTTCCAGTGGGAACATCGGTCACGCCCGCCCTTGTCGCACCAGTTCGATGGCCTGTTCCAGTCCGGCGCGGCTGTTGGCGATGTGCTGACGGAATTCCCCGAGCGTCGTCAAAATCAACTGCTTCTCCTCCGCCCCCTTGCTGGCGTTCGCCAACTGCTCGCGGATGGTCGCCTCCTCCGCCTCCACTTCGATGGCCACCGCCTGCCGCAAGCCGGTCTCCAGTGTGTCGAAGAACTCGCCCACCTTCTCCCGCAGCTTGGGGGCCAACTGGTCGGCCAGCTCCCGCAGGCCGGGCTGGGCCGGTTTGTCTTTGGTCGCGGGGGCGCCGTTCAGCAGCCCGTCGGTCACCTCCTTCGCCACCTGCTTCTTGATCTGGTCCGGGGCGAAGATGGCGGTGCGGATCATGCCGGCCGCGACCGCCGCGGCGATCGCCCAGCCGATCGGCCCGCCCAGGAAGCCGACCAGCGCGCCCACCCCGAAGTGCAGGAGCACGCTCTTGCCCAGCCCCTTCATGCCCTCGTTCATGAAGCTGATGCCGTAGTCCGGGGAGATGAGGCTGAACGCCCCGGCCAGGACGCGCTTCCCCCACTCCCCCCCCGGCCCGCCCGTCTGTCCCAGTTCGGCCGGGGAGAGGCCGGTCAGTTGCACCTGCACGCGGTCGTACCGGCTTTTGATGTCCCGCACCTGCTCGGAGATCTCCTCCACCATCCGCTCGACCACCCGGTCCATCACCTGCTGCGCGCCGGGCCGCGGGCTGGGGGCGTCCTTCCAGGCGTCGAACCGGGCGTCGCAGATGCTCTTGGCGGCGTCGGCCGTCTGCTGGTACACCTTCTTCTTGAGCATGCCGATGAACGGCCGCGACCAGAAGGCGTCGTCCACTGCCTCGATCTTTTTGGCGGCCAGCTCGTCCGGCAGGTCGCGGATCAGGTCGTTCACCACCTTCCGCAAGCTGGCTTCCAGGTCGGCGGCGGCCAGGTCGCGGTATCGGCCGGCGATCCGCGGCACCTCGTCCACCTTCTTCTTCAGCGCCTCCAACTCCGGCTGCAGTTGCTGATACCGCCGCATGAAGTCGTCGGCTTGCACCTTCAGGCCGGGGATCAGCTTGGCGATCGTCTCGTCGATCCGCTGGGCGTGCCGGTTCACCCCGCTCACGAACCGCTCCAGGTGGATGGCCCGCTTCTCCCGCTCCAGGAAGTCGAGCAGCCGGCCCTCGAACTCGACCATGCCGCTGTCCACCAGCTTGGCGTGGTCGCCGCTCAGCCGCGCGTCGAGTGCCGCCTTCGCGTCCACGAAATAAATGTGCCTCGTCGCCGGGTCCTGGCCGGTCCACTTCGGCCCGCCCTGCACCATGTGAGCGATGCGGTTCCACGCCTCCTGCTTCATGTCGTCGTCCACCGCCCGCCCGTCGCGGCGGTTGACCACGAAGAACAGGTCTTTCAGCTCGCAGTCGTACAGGCTCTGGATGAACTTCCGCTCGTCCTGCCCGCCCAGGCTGTCGCTCCGCAGCAGCACGATGGCGCTGTCGCACTTGTTCGACGCGGCCGTCACGATCTCCGTCCGCTCGGAGATGTCGTCGGTGCCGGGGCCGTCCCACATGGTGATGCCCGACTGCAGCGTCTTCGACGGGAACTTGGCCTCGAACTGCTCGATGTCCTTGAAGAACCGCTCGTTCTCCTCCGGGTCCCGCTTGATCTTCGACTCGTCCAGGTACTTCTCCAGCGACCACTCCTCCGTCCGCCCGCCGGCCTTCCGTACGCTCACGCTCGGCGTCTCGCCGTAGGCGATGGCGGTGAGCACGGCCGTCGTCGGGTTGTACGACACGGGCATCGGCCCGCCCAACCCGCCCAGCCCCGGCACCGGGTGCGTCAGCTCGCACAGCATGGCGTTCAGGAACGTCGATTTGCCGTTCCGGAAGCGGCCGAGGATGATCAGGTTGAACGTGTCCGAGGTCAGCCCGGCGATCTGCTCGCGGACCTTCTTGGCCGTGTCCTTCTGGTTCACCCGGTCGGCGATGACGGCCAGCGCCTCCATGTGCGGGCCGACGCGGGCCATGATGGCTTTGGCCTGCGCGGCGTTCTTCTCGGCGAAGCTCACGGCTGTCCCTCGCGGTGGGGTGGGGATCGGATTCGGGAGGACCTCACCCCAGGGGGGGGTCAGCACGTTCAGCCACCCTGTCATCGCCGCGAGCTTGCGAGCGTGTAAAGCCCGGTCGCAAGCTCCCGGCGATGACAAGGTCTTCGTTTCCCCGTTGAACACCCCCTCTCCATGAATGGAGAGGGGGCCGGGGGGTGAGGTCTTTCGGACACCAACCAGACCCGGCGGCGGGTCGATCATGACAGGTCGGCCAGCACTTTCCGCCACCCGGCGAACGGCGTGGGCGGCGGGCCGGCGGCGGGCGGCGACGGCACCGCGGTTTGCTCGCGGTCGAACGCCGTCTTGCAGTCGTCCAGCAGACGGTGGACGACACCCTCGGCCCGCCCGTCGGCGACCGCTTTGGCGTCCGACACTTTCCGCGCCAGGTGCGCCCGCAGCCGTTCGCGGTGGGTCGCCGTCTGGTCGCGGGCGTGGGACATGTGGTCGTACATGAGCACGCCGGCGGTGGCGACCACCGTCCCGCCGATCACCCCCAAGACCGGCACCCCGAACGCCACCGCCGCCAGCGGGGTGACGACCGCGGCCCCGGCCGTGCGGAGGTACGGGGTGAGCGGGCCGACGGCGGCGGGCGGGTCGGCGGGCAAGTCGGCCGTCAGGTCTCGCAGGGGGGCATCGTCCAGCACGCTCAGGCCGGCCGTCGGTGGCATCGGCGGCAGCTCGTGGGCGACCGTCTCCAACTCGGCCCGCACCCGCCGTTGAATGCTCGCCTCGGCCTCCGGTCGCCAGCCGGTCACGATGCCGTCCACCGCCGCGGCCAGCGCCGGTTTCCCGAACAGCGGGGCCAGCTCGCCGAGCCGCTGCTCGAACCGCCCTCCCAGGTCGTCGTACGCCAGACCCACGGTGTCGCGGACGCTGTCGCGGAGTTCGCGCACCCGGCGGAGCACCTTCGCCCGCCGGCGGCTCAGGTCGTCGTGCGGGTCGGTGGCCGGTGACACAGGCATTCCTGCCGGTGTGCCCGCGTCTTCCAGCAGTTGAACGGCGTGCGACAGTCGCAGCACGTTCAACCGCTGCTTCTGTTCGCCACTCAGCGGGCGGTCGAGGGCGGCACGCAGCCGGGCTTCGTCGGCCTGCCAGTGGAAGGCGGTCGGCTCGCCGTCGGTCGGCGCCAGGTGGCGGGCGAGGGCGTCCACCTTCCGCCGGTCGTCGGCCGTTTTCACCATCTCGATGCCGTCGAGGACGACGTGCGACGTACCCTCCGGGCGGGCGGCGGACAGCGTCAGCCAGCGGCCGACCAGCCGCACGTCGGGGATGGCCCAGCACGGGAGGAGCAGCACGGCGGCGTCGGCGGCGAGGGCGTCGGCGGTGAAGTCGGCATCGGCCGACACCACCCGCACGGCGTCGGGGAACTGGTGTTTCAGCCAGGTCACGCACCCGCTGTCGGCGGCGTCTGAAGTCACCACGAGCGTGACCGCGGTGGGGGCGGACACGGAAGCGGCGAGGGCGGCGGCCGGCGGGCAGTGGGCGGACGCCCGCAACACGGAAGCGGCGAGGTCGGCGGTGGTCATTTCGCACCCTCCAGCCAGAGGAAGAAGTCGGGGGCGAGGTCGCGGTACAGGGGCAGCAGCGGGGCGGGCACCACACGGGTGAACTTGGCGAGCAGGTCGGCGGCGGCGGTCGGGTCGGCGGGCGTGCCGGCGAAGAACGGGGCGGTGGCGGCGTCGAGGGCGGCGAACAACTCCTTCTGCCAGCCGACGAGCGTGGGCACGTCCGGGGCGGCGGTGGGCACCGGCCGGGTGGCGAACGCGGTGGGGCCGAACGGCACCGCCTCGGTGCGGGCGTACAGGCGAACGCCCGTGCCGGCGGCGTCCAGCAGCCACCAGCGATCCGGGGCCGACTGCACCGGCGGTTGGCCGGGCGTGCGGGCGCACGGGGCGGCGAACTGGGCGAACGCCGGCCCGCCGCTGCGGGCGGTGGGCAGGGGCAGCGACACGGCGTGTTCGACCGGCACTTCGGCGGTACGGAACGGGTGGACCTTCAGGATGTCCCAGGCGCGGGTGAAGGTGAGCAAGGTCATGGCGGGTACTCGGGTGGGCAAGTGAGCGGTAGTTGTCTCAGGTGTTTGCGCCCACCCCTCCCCGCTGGGGAGGGGTCGGTGAG
>JANNVG010000059.1:0-5147 GCA_031414395.1 Fimbriiglobus sp. | reverse complement strand
GGCCTTCGGCCCTCAAATGAAGGCCCGAAGGGCCGTGCTTCCTCAGCCCAGGGCAACGCCCTGGGTCGCCGGGTTGTCGTGTCGGTCCTGATTTCGGTTGCCACTGTGGTTAGCTCTGATCGAGGTCCGACATGTCTGTTCGCGTCACCCCGCCGCCGGTCGTCGCCTCCGTGCTGGTGGTGGACGACGAGCCGGTCATCCGCGACACCCTGGGGGAGTTCCTTCAGGGCGAGGGGTACGCCGTCACGCGGTGCGGCACCGGCGAGGAGGCGGTGGCGGTGGCCGCGACGCACAAGTTCGACGTGGCCGTGTGCGACGTGAACCTGCCCGGCATGGACGGCATGGACGTGATGGCCCGCCTCGCGGCCGTCAGCCCCGAGACGTTCGTACTGCTCGTGACGGCGTATGCCACGGTGGAAGCGGCGGTGCAGGCGTTCCAGAAGGGGGCGAGCGACTACCTCATCAAGCCCGTACTGCTCGACGACCTGAGCGTGAAGATGAAGCGGCTGCTGCACCAGCGGGACTTACACCGCGAGAACCAGTGGCTGCGGCGGGAGTTGAACCGCGCGGCCGAGCAGTCCGACTTCGTGGTGGGCACGAGTGTGGCGATGAAGCAGGTGCTGGCGCTCGCCCGGCGGGTGGCCCCCACGCCGAGCACGCTGCTGATCCTGGGGGAGAGCGGCACCGGCAAGGACGTGCTCGCCCGCACGGTGCATCGGTACGCCCAGGCCGCGAAGCCGACCGACGGGCGGTTCGTGGCGATCAACTGTGCCGCCATCCCCGGCGACCTGTTGGAGAGCCAACTGTTCGGCCACCGCAAGGGGTCGTTCACCGGGGCCGACCGCGACGCCCCCGGCGTGTTCGCCCACGCCGGCAGCGGCACCGTGTTCCTCGACGAGATCGGCGATTTACCCCTCGGCACTCAGGCCAAGTTGCTCCGCGCCATCGAACAGAAGGAGGTGCTGCCGGTGGGGGCGAGCGAGCCGATCCGGGTGAACGCCCGCATCGTGGCGGCGACGAACAAAGACCTGGAAGCGGAGGCGAAGGCCGGGCGGTTCCGGCAGGACTTGTTCTTCCGGCTGAACGTGGTGTCGGTCACGCTGCCGCCATTGCGCGAGCGCCGGGCCGACTTGCCCGACCTGATCGCGTTCCTGCTCGGCAAGCACGCCCGCGCCGCCGGCAAGCCGTTCAACGGGCTGAGTCACGAGGCGATGCGGCTGGTACAGGGGTACTGCTGGCCGGGCAACGTGCGGGAACTCGACAACGCATTACAACGGGCCGTCATCCTCGGCGAACCGCCGCTCGTGCAACCCCTCGACCTGCCGCCGGCGGTGTTCCCGCCGCCCGACGACCCGTTCGCGGTGGACGACTTGCGACTGGCCGTCGCCCGCTTCGAGCGGCTGCACATCGCCCGCATTTTGGATCAGACGCCGGACAAGCGTGAAGCGGCCAAGCGACTGAATATCGGCCTGAGTTCGCTCTACCGCAAGCTGGAGGAGAGCGGCGAGGCCTGACCGGCCTACTTCAACCCGATCGCAACCAGCGCCGCTTCGCCCAGCGGGTTGGGGGCCGGCTTGCCGACCACCACTCGCCCCGGAGCTGTGGTGAGGAAGAATCGCGTGCCGTCGGTCACCGGGTCGGAGTAGACGCGCGAGTTCTCGACCGGTCGCAGCTTCCACCGCAGTTCACCACGAGTGTTGACCGCATAAAACTGCCCTTCCGTCGTGGCGAAGTGGAGTATGTCGCGGGTGAGGAGGGGGGTGGAGTAGATGGCCGGCGGCTTGTCGCCGGCATCCCGATCACACTCGTACGCCCACGCCTTTTTCCCGTCCTTCTGCCCTACCGCGTACACCGTGCCGTCACACGCTGCCACGTAGACGTTCGCGTCGTCGGCCGTCGGCGCACACTCGATCCGTTTCTGGGTGGCGAACTGCCATACCGGCTTCCCCGTGTCGCGGTCGAGGGCGTGCAGGTGGTCGTCCTGACTGCCCACGAACACTCGCGTCGGGGTGAAGACCGCCCCGCCGTAGATCCACCCGCCGGCCTGGAAGGCCCACTGCCGCTTCCCCGTCTTGGGGTCGAACGCCACCACCCGCGACTGGTCGAACACGCTCAGCACCAGCAGTTTACCGTCGAACGCCAGGGCCCTCGGGCGGGCCAGCGTGCCGTCGATGCGGGCGTTTTTGCCGAGGAAGCCGGGGCGGTCGGGCGGGGCGTCCGTTACGAAATCGACCGACCATTTGTCTTCGCCCGACTTGGCGTCCAGTGCGTAGGCCTGGCCGTTCTCCCCAGCGGTGAACACCAGCCCGAGTTTGGCATCCGCCCACACCGGGCCGTCGCCCTGTTTCACGTCGAACCGCCACACCTCCTCCCCCTTGTCGGCCGATACCGCCGTTACCCCTTTCGACGAGGTGAAGTACACCCGCTCGCCATCGGTACTCGGCGTGTGGTAAATCCGCTTGCCGTGCTTGTACTCCCACACCGCTTCCCCGTCCCGGCTGCGGAACGCCCGCAACAGCCCGTTGCCGGTGCCGACCACTACTTTGTCACCACACAGGATTGGGCTGGTCAGTTCGCCGCACGGTTCGGTGTACTTCCATTCGACGAACGGATTGGTCCTCTCTTTCTCCTTCGGCACCGGGGCGGCAGTCAGGGCCGTCGGCGACAGTGCGGACAATCCCAGGACGGTCAGCGTGACGACCGCAAGCACCACCGCCGACAGTTTCAGCTTGTTGAGCAGCATCATCGACATCACTCCGCGGGCCAGGGAAAGTACCGTTTCGGATGTCGATCCGCTGACGGCCGCTTCGGCCGTGCTCGCTGCCAGCGCCGCCGTCACCACCGCCACCGTGGGCCGGATCCGTGCGCCCAACCTCTTGCGGGCGTCGGCCAGCCGGCTGCTCAGTGTGCCCTCGGCGATGCCGAGCTGCCGCGCCGCGTCCTTCCGTGAACGCCCCTCCAACTCGCACAGCACCACCGCCGCCCGCAGGTGATCGGGCAACGCGGCGATGGCGGCATCCAACTTCCGCAGTTCGTCGTCGTCGGGAGTGACGGCATCCGGTGCGGGCGGGTCGGGCAGCGTGGGTGTAGCGAGTTCGCGGCGTCGGCGGGCGGCAAGCATGGCGCAGGCCTTCGATGCGGTTCGGTACGCGACACCGTGCAGCCACACGGCCACCTGTTCGCGCGGGCGAACGGCGTCGGCCTTTCGCGCCAGGACCAGGAACGCCGCTTGGAAGGCGTCCTCGGCCAGGTGCGAATCGGGGCAGGCGCGGCGGCAGACGGCCAGCACCGTCGGCCCCAACCGGCGGACCAGTGCGGCGAAGGCGTCGGCGTCGCGGGACTGCACGAACCGGCCGAGCAGTTGGCCATCGGTGGCGGCGTCCAGGCGGGTGAGAGCGGCGAGTACAGACATCGGCAGGCGTCTCGCGGGATCGACAGCAGTATTGCCGGGGCGGGCGGCGGCGCGTCGGACTTTTTTTCTGACCTCATCCCCCCGGCCCCTGTGTGGAACCGCGAACGCAGTGACCGGGTGGGTGATCTGCACCCCGCTCACTGCGTTCGGGGTTCCAGTCGCACACCCCCTCCTACCTTATCTCCACCCCCCGGAAGCCACCCGATGCCTCGTCTCTCCCCGCTTCTCCTCTGCGCCCTCGGCGCTCTCGGCGGTGAATCCTCATTCACCCGTGCCGCCGACCCCGGCCCGTGGGCCACCTACCGCGGCAACCCGCAACGCACCGGCAACACCGACGGCAAGCCCGGCCCGGACAAGCCCGCCGTGCTGTGGGTGGTGCCGTCGCAAGATCACTTCATCGCCGCTCTCGTGCCGGTCGGCGACACGCTCGTCACCTCGTCGTTCGGCGCGTTCAACAAGCCGTCCGTGTCGCTCCTCCCCCGCTCCGACGGCAAGAAAGCGGCGTGGACGCGCTCCACCCCCACGCTGAAGCTGGCCAGCGTGTCGTCGGCGGCCGTGACCGATAAGCTCGTCGTCTTCGGCGACGGGTTACACCAGGACAGCGGCGGGGTGCTGCACGCGCTCGCCGCCGACACCGGTCGCCCCGTGTGGCAGCTCACCCTGCCGGGCGACCTCATTCACCTGGAAGGCGGCCCCACCGTGGCCGACGGCAAGGCGTTCATCGGCGGCGGGTCGGCTGGCGTGATCTGCGTGGACGCGGACAAGCTGACGCTCGACGGCAAGGAAGTGACCGCCGCCGACGTGACGAAGTTGCAAGACGCCAAGTGGAAGGAACTGACCGCCACTTACGAGGAGAAGAAGAAGAAGGATCCCGACTTCGCCGTGCCGCCGAGCGAGGACAAGCTGCCGATCCCCGAGCCGAAACGGGTGTGGCAGGAGGGGGCGAAGAAGTGGCACGTCGATGCGCCCGTCAACGTGGCCGGTGATTTCGTCGTCGTGTGCAGCGGGTTCTTGGAGAAAGAAGGGGTCGGCGAGCGCATGGTGGCGGCGCTCGACCGCAAGACGGGCAAGGAGGTGTGGAAGGAGAAGCTGGGGCTGAACCCGTGGGGCGGGGCGACGGTCAGCGGCGACACCGTGATCGTGACCGGCAGCACTGCCGGGCTGTACTTCGAGCAGATCAAGGGGGCGAAGGGGGAGATCGCGGCGTTCGAGTTGAAGACGGGTAAACCGAAGTGGCGGAAGGACGTGCCCGGCGGGGTGACGAGCTGTGCGGCGGTGGCCGATGGTTTGGCGGTCATCACCGCGACCGACGGCAAGGTGCGGGCGTACAGCGTGAGCGACGGCGAACGCCAGTGGATCTACGACGCGAAGGCGGCGCTGTTCGCGCCGCCGGCGGTGGCGGGCGGGGTGGTGTACGCGGCCGACCTGAGCGGGGCGGTTCACGCCGTCGGGCTGAAGGACGGGTCGGCGAAGTGGAAACTGGACCTGGGCAGCGACCCGGCGACGAAAGCGCCGGGCATGGTGTACGGGGGCGTCACGGTCCACGACGGCAAACTGTTCGTGGGGACGTGCAACCTGGAAGGGCCGAACCGCGGCAAGGGCACCGTGCTGGTCTGCGTCGGGGCGAAGTGATACCGAGTTGCTTTGATGTCTTGTTGTCGCCGGGGTCTGTCACCCCGGGCCGACCGGCGTCACAGAGGCCGGCGACAACAAGACCGGCCTCACAGAGGCCGGC
>JANNVG010000058.1:0-3882 GCA_031414395.1 Fimbriiglobus sp. | reverse complement strand
CCCCCCCCGCCCCTCCCTCCCGTCGCCGGCCGTGGCGCCCCCCCCCGCCACCCGGGGGGTGTTGCGATCAAAACACCCACCCCCACTAAGGGTCGGGGGGGGACGGGGGGGGAGGTCCACACCTCCTCACACCTTGAGCGTCTTCCACTTGCCGGACACGAACCGCCAGACGAACAGCAAGCCGCGGACGTACAGGTCGATCACCATCGCCACCCACGCCCCGTACAGCCCCCACCCCGGCCCGCCGAACTCCCACCCGTCGAAGGGGGCCTTGCCGGTGAACCAGACGGCCAGCGGCAGCCGCACGCCCAGGAAGCCCACCCAGGTGATGAGCACCGGCACGCGGGTGTCTCCGGCCGCCCGCAGCGCGGCCGTCAGGATGATCCACGCGGCCACCGCCGGCATGGCGAAGGCGATCAGCCGCAGCGCGCCGACGGCCAGCTCCACCTCGTGCGGGTCGGTGGTGTGCGCGCGGCACATGGGTTCGGCCAGGGCGAAGAACAGCACGCCCATCACCGTCATCGCCACCGCCCCCATGCCGAACGCCGTCCACGCGCCCCGCTCGGCGCGGTCCGGCCGCTTCTGCCCCAGACTCTGGCTGACCACCGCCATCGCCGTCGGCGCGAACGCCCCGCCCGCCAGATACCCCAGCGCCTCCCACCGCAGGGCGATGCCGTGCGCCGCCGACTCCGCCGGCCCCAGCCGGTTCACGATGCTTAAAAACAGCAACTGGCAACACGCCACCGACAGGGCGTCGAACGCCGCCGGCACGCTCACCCGCAACAAGCGGTACAGCAGGGCGAAGTCGGGCCGCAGGTTCGGCAGCGTGAGCCGCAGCCCGCTCCGCCCGCGCAGCAGAAGCACCAGCACGGCCACCCCGCCGGCCGCGTAGCTGCACGCCGTGCCGACCGCGATGCCGGTGAAGCTGTCGGGGATATTCGGGTCGCCGCCGTGGCTGCACGCCCACGCCACCGGCACGTTCACCACCGTGATGCCGGCCAGCACCCACAGGCCGGTCCGCGTGTCGCCCGCCCCGATCAGGCAGGCCACCCCGCCGGTCGTCAG
The DNA here is from genome assembly GCA_031414395.1 of Fimbriiglobus sp. Taxonomy (GTDB): domain Bacteria; phylum Planctomycetota; class Planctomycetia; order Gemmatales; family Gemmataceae; genus JALHQU01. The sequence continues at coordinate 2,817 of JANNVG010000058.1, read as the reverse complement.
CAGTTGAAGTGGAAAGACCACGGCGAGCGGCAGCAGATACCGCCCGGCGATGTCGGCCGGCGCGGGCGCCAGGTTGAGCAGCGGCAGCAGGACCGGCAGGCCGATGACCGCGGCGACCGCCGCCAGGATGCCGAACGCCACCGACAGCCAGACGGTTTGTGCGGTGGCGCGGTTGGCCAGTGCCCAATCGCCCGCCCCCACGCACCGGCCGACCAGGGCCGTCGCCCCCACGCTGACGACGATGCTGTAGCTGGACGCGAACCAGTACAGGTAGTTGGCGGTGGTGAGGGCGGCGCGGTGGTCGGCCGAGTAGTCGCGGGCCAGCCACTGGTCGTACTGGTGGGTGACGAACAGGAGCAGTTGCTGGACCAGCGTGGGCAGGGCGAGCAGGAGCACCCGCTTCCAGAGCGATTGGTCGGGCGGTGGGGCCGTCATCGTGGAATGATACGGGATGGGGGTCTTGAAAACGGCACGCGGATGACGCGGGCGGGACGTGGATCAACGCGGATCGGAACAGAAAAGAGTGAATGCGGAAACCAGGAAGGCAAGAACAGCAGAGTTCTGAATTCTTCTCCTGCCTTCCTGCCTTCCTCATTGAATACTGTCTTCATCCGCGTTGATCCGCGATCCTCCGAGTCATCCGCGTGCCTCTTGATGATCCAGCATTCCTGACGTATCCCAACCCCACCTCCCATCCCACCGGAACCCTCCCGCGATGACCGCTCCGAAGATCACCCACGTCCGCGGCCGCGAAATCCTGGACAGCCGCGGCAACCCGACCGTCGAGTGCGACGTGGTGCTGTGCGACGGCACCCTCGGCCGGGCGGCCGTGCCGAGCGGGGCGAGCACCGGGGCGCACGAGGCGGCCGAGCTGCGCGACGGCGACAAGTCGCGGTACGGCGGCAAGGGCACGCTGAAGGCCGTGGCGAACGTGAACGGGCCGATCGCCAAAGCACTCGTCGGCATGGCGGTGAGCGATCAGGTGGCGCTCGACCGGGCGATGATCGCGCTCGACCGCACGCCGAACAAGGGCGAGCTGGGGGCGAACGCCATCCTGGGCGTGAGCATGGCGGCGGCGCACGCGGCGGCGAAGGCGGCCGGGTTGCCACTGTATCGGTACGTCGGCGGGGCGAACGCCGTCACGCTGCCGGTGCCGCTCATGAACATCCTGAACGGCGGCAAGCACGCCGACAGCACGGTCGATTTCCAGGAGTTCATGATCGTCCCGCATGGGGCGGAGACGTTCAAAGACGGCCTGCGGATGGGCGCCGAGATCTTCCACAGCCTGAAGAAAGTGCTTCACGACAAGCACCTGAACACGGCCGTCGGCGACGAAGGCGGGTTCGCCCCGAACATCCCGAGCGCCGACGAAGCGCTGGCCATCATCAGCACGGCAATTGAAAAGGCGGGCTACAAGCTGGGCACGCAGGTGAGCTTCGCCCTCGACGCCGCCTGCACCGAACTGTTCGAGGAGGCCAAGCACCTGCACAAGAAGGAGGGCTACTGCTTCTTCAAGAGCGACCCGAAGAAGGTGATCTCGTCCGACGAGATGATCGACCTGTGGGTGACGCTGTGCGGCAAGTACCCGATCGTGAGCATCGAAGACGGGCTGAGCGAGGACGACTGGACCGGGTGGCAGAAGCTGACGGCCAAGCTGGGCGGCAAGATTCAACTGGTCGGCGACGACCTGTTCGTGACCAACACCACGCGGCTGAAGCGGGGGATCACCGAAGGGTGCGCGAACAGCATCCTGGTGAAGGTGAACCAAATCGGCACGCTGACCGAGACGCTCGAAGCGGTGGAAATGGCCAAGCGGAACAAGTTCACGGTCGTGATGAGCCACCGCAGCGGGGAGACCGAAGACACCACCATCGCCGACCTGGCTGTCGCCACCAACTGCGGGCAGATCAAGACCGGCAGCGCCAGCCGCACCGACCGCATCGCCAAGTACAACCAACTGCTCCGCATCGAGGAGGAGCTGGGGGCGGCGGCGGTGTACGGAGCGGAACTGCGGAAGTAGCCGCGAGCCGGAGGCGAGCGCGTCGGAGGTGCCCAGGGCGTTGCCCTGGGCTGAGGGGGGGCGGCCCTTCGGGCCTTTCGGAGACCCCCGCTCGTTCCCTCAGTCGGCAAGGGCCAACGGCCCGCCCTCCCTCAGCCCAGGGCATCGCCCTGGGGCGTCAAACCCCGACGGTCGTCTCCGCCTCGCGGCTACGGAATCAACCCCATGCCCCTCCTCTTGTCCGAACCGCCGGTCGTCCTGGTCGCCCTGCTCGGGCTGCTGGGGTTGCTCGTTGCCGGGGTCGGGGTGGCGGTGACTACCGCCGCGATGGACCGGCCGTCGGCGCGCACGGTCGGCCGGCTACTTCTCGCGGTCGGCGTGCTGCTCCTGCTGCTCGCGTTCGCCTGGTTCGTCGCCGGCTTCTTCATTGAAAGCCCCCGCGAAGAAGCCACACGGCGGGTGACGGCCATGGCCGACGCGGTGACGGCGAAGGATTGGGCCAAGTTCAGCGAGAACGTGTCCGAGTCGTTCGACGCGAAGGGGCGGAAGAAGGCCGACCTGAAGAGCGTGTTCGACCAGGGGAAGGCGTTCAACCTGCGGGCGGTCGCGTGGGACTTCGCCGAGACCGATCAGCCACCGAACGACACCGAAGTGGTCATTCAGTTCGAAGGGAAGGCGACCGCGGCGACGGGCGAGCCGCTGATGCGGCACTTCGAGGCGACGTTCGTGAAGGACCCCGACGGCAAGTTCCGCATGAAGCGGTACGAGGCGTTCAACTACCTGAAGAAGAACGAGAAGGAAGACGTGCCGTAGTGTTC
>JANNVG010000057.1:0-6126 GCA_031414395.1 Fimbriiglobus sp. | reverse complement strand
GTCACGCCGCGCGATCCGGTCCGCCAGCGCGCGCCCGCGTTCGTGGTCGATCGCGGCGTGGAGTGCGAGGGCGATCGCTACGAGGTCAAGCGCGCCGGCGATCGCTGCGCGGCGCTGGCCGGTGGCGACCTGGTCGATGGTCCCGAGGGGCCGCGGCGGACGCCGTTCGGCACGGGCGGCCTCCTCCCGTGCCCGTGGGTGCGTGTCACCGCCCGCGCCATCCTCATCCGCGGCGAGCCGCACCTCCAGTTCTCGTACTTCGACGAGCGGAAGGACGTGACTCGCAACGTCCTCACGGCCAACGCCGGCCCGCCCCTCGACGACCTCATCGGCTGGTCGTTCGGCAACGTCCACCTGTCCACCGCGGCCGACGAGACCGACCTGCAAATCTCGAAGAAGGGGAAGGTGCTCGTCCGCACCAAGCCGGTGGCGAACCCGGACGACACGCCCGTCGCACACAACCGGGTGAAGGATCAGCCGCTGCCGGAGGGGAAGGCGGATCGGCTGCTCGAAGTGATGGGCGTGATGACGGCCGGCGGGCAGGTGAAGGCGACCATGCGGGCGAAGTTCACGCAGATCAACGAGTTCTTGCGGCACCTGACGCACGCGCTCGACGCGGCCGAGCTGCGGCAGTTGCCCCGCCCGCTGGAGTTGCTCGACTGCGGGTGCGGGTCGGCGTACCTCACCCTCGCGGCGCACCACTACCTGAACGACATCCTCGGCGTGCCGGCCAAGCTGATCGGCGTGGACGTGAACGAGGAGGTGATCCGCAAGAGCGTGGCGAAGGCGGGCAAGCTCGGCGTGAGTGTCAACTTCGAGGCGAGCCGCATCGCCACGGCGAAAGCGTCACCCGATGTCGTCCTCGCCCTGCACGCCTGCGACACGGCCACCGACGACGCCATCGCGCGGGCGGTCCACGGCCGGGCGAAGGTGCTGCTGTGCGTGCCGTGCTGTCACCACCACCTGAACGCGCAACTGAAGCCGACCGGCCCGACCGAAGTGCTCCGCCCGCTGCTGCGGCACGGGCTAATGTTGCAGCGGTCGGCGGATTTGTTCACCGACGCGCTGCGGGCGCAACTGCTGCGGGTGGCCGGGTACAAGACGGACGTGGTGGAGTTCGTGGGCAGCGAGCACACCCCGCGGAACCTGATGATCCGGGCGGTCAAGTGCGACCCGCCGGGCGACGAGCGGTTCGTGCGGGAGTACCGGGAGTTGAAGGCGTTTCTGGGGGTGGAGCCGTATCTGGAGGGGCTGTTGAACGGCGGTGAACAGAAGAGCTAACCACAGAGGCACAGGGACACAGAGAAAACCGGAGCAGAGTTCTGTGTCTTCATCATCCGACCTGTCTTCTCTGTGTCCCTGTGCCTCTGTGGTTAGCTCTTCTCCTGTCCCCTGTCCCCTGTCCTACTTCACCCCGCCGACTCCCGCACGGGCAGCGAGTTCAAATCCGTGCCGGTGTCGGCGGTGGTCGGGTGGTTCGCCCACCAGTCGCCGGAGCGGTCTTCCGTCCAGCGGGGGGCGCACTCGCACCCGGCCAGGGACTGCTCCAACTCGGCCGCCGACTGGAACCGCTGGGCGGGGTCTTTGTGCAGGCAGCGGGCGATCACGGCCGTCACGTCGTCGGGCGCGAACGGGTTCAACTCGTGGACCGGCGTGGGCGTGTCGGACACCACCGCCATGAGCGTCTTCATGGCGTTGTCGCGGTGGAACGCCTCCCGCCCGGTGAGCAGGTAGTACGCCACGCACCCCAGGCTGAACAGGTCGGACCGGCCGTCGAGTAGCCCGCCGCTCGCCTGCTCCGGACTCATGTACTCGGGCGTGCCGACGATCAGCCCGTCGCGGGTGATCCGCTCGTTCGGCTTCTCCACCTCGGCCAGCGAGTGGACCAGCCCGAAGTCCACCAGCTTCACCTGGTCGTGCGGGGTGCCGGCCGGGTACACCACCACGTTGCCCGGCTTGATGTCGCGGTGCACCAGCCCGGCCGCGTGCGCCTCGCGGAGCGCCCCGCACACCTGCCGCAGCAGGTACACCACCCGCTCGGGCGGCACCGGCCCGTGCTTGCCCACCAGCTCCTCCAGGCTCATGCCCGGCAGGTACTCCATCACGTAGAAGAAGGTGCCGTCGTCCGCCACGCCGTAGTCGTAGATCTCCACCGTGTTCGGGTGCCGCAGGCGGGCCGTCGCCTGCACCTCCCGTTCGAACCGCCGCAACTGCTCCGTGTTGTGCAGGTACTTGGCGTGAATCCGCTTGAGCGCGCACGGCCGCTTGAGCAGGCGGTGCTCGGCCAAATACACCTCGCCCATGCCCCCGCTGCCCAGCTTCCGCCGCAGGCGGTACTGGCCCATCTCCCGCACCGCCTCGCGGGCCGATTCCACCTGCCGTTGCAGTTCGGCGATCTTGGCCGTGCCGAACACGGCCAGCCCGCCGCCGGCGGCCAGCATGGTGCCGGCCACGGCGAACAGGGCGACCGGGTTCTGTTGGGCGGGCATGTGCGTGACCGCCACCACCGTGTCGATGGCCAGCGGGGTGAACATGAGGGCGACGGTCACGCCCACCCCGCGGGCCAGGGTGTTCGGCACCAGCACGGCGTGGAAGACGATCAGCAGCAGCCAGTTGAAGTGAACCACGAGCGCCGCCGCCAGCACCTGCGTCCGCTCGTGAACGGCCGTCAACTCCCGCTCCAGCTCGTTCCGCTCCGTCACCCTCCCGGGGTCAGGGTCGATCTTCGCCGGCAACTCCACCTTCGGCCCCTCGGGCGGCATCCCCATCGGCTCCGGGGCGGGGGGCGGCGGGGCGTCGGGCACCGGTTTGGCCGCGTCCGGCCGCGTGGCGGGCATCTCCCGCAGGGCGTAGCGGCGGTCGCGGGCGGAGTAGAACTCGTCCGGCGCGTTGGTCTGCACGACGAACTGCCAGTACGCGAAGAACAGGGCCAACTGGCCGAACACCGCCACCTCGAGCACCCGCAGTGTCCGCTCGTGCATCAGGGGCGTGCGGAACATCAGCCCGGCGATGACGGCCAGACTGACCAGCACGCCGCCGCCCAGGATGGCCGCCGCCGGGCCGACCGCCGTGTACCCGAACATGGGCACCACGGTGGTGAGCGAGCAGACGACGAAGAAGGCGATGGGCACCAGGGCGATGAGGCAACACAGCCGCAGGCGGTGGTGGAACGCCTTTTGTGTTTCGGGGTCGAGCCTGTTCGGGCGGAGGGGGCGGGTGGCCCCGGTGGTGGGGGCGGCGACCGACCCGTTCAGTTCGAACGCGGTCGGCTCGGCGGCGGCCGGCCCGCGGAGCTTGCGGGTGCGGTCCGGGGACGGCCGGCCGGCGACTGACGGGAGCGGGGCGGAAGGCATCCGGCGGACCCCAGTGCCACGGGCGAGTGTGAACAGATTGTAGCCCGCGGAAGGGGGTGTGCCACCGAAAGTATACCCCCCACCCGCCGGGTTGAAGGTGTTAACTCTGGCGCCCACCACCGCATGGGGGGAGGTGGGGGTGCGGGGTTGGCCGCGTGGGTGGCTGGTGCGTCGGAGCCATCAACCCACACCTCCCCCTGGCGGGGGAGGGCGGACGGCGAAGCCGTCCGGGTGGGGGGGCTGCCGACTTCGTGAGGCACACCCCGCGGCCTGTCGATTTGACATCCCCCCCGGCCGCGGGTAGCATTCTGCCAAGTGGCACTTCCGCCCGTGCCACCTGCCGAGGGCCGATCATGACCGCCGTGCCGACCGCCGCCGCCTTGTTGGGGATGAAGGGGTCCGCCCGCGACGCCCTGCACAAGTCGTCGCTCGCCGGGTTGCCCGTGTCCGCATTCGACAAGTTCGTGACCGAGTCCGGGCTGGAAGCGAACGAGGTGGCCGAGGTGATCGCATTGCCCGCCCGCACCCTCGCCCGCCGCCCGTCGGCCGGGAAGCTCTCCCCCGACGAGTCGGACAAACTGGTGCGGTTCACCGACCTGTATCGCAAAACCCTCGACTTCTTCGTCGGCCGGGGGTCGGACGCCAACGCCTGGCTGCGGCAGAAGCGGCCGGCCCTCGGCGGGTATCGGCCCATTGACCTCGCCCGCACGGCCGACGGCACCCGGCAGGTGGAAACGCTCATCTCCCAACTCCAGCACGGGATCATCGTCTGATGGGCACCGCGTGGCGGGTGGTCGATGGCCTGCACACCCTTCCCCCGTATGACCCGCTGGACGGGCATTGGGCGGCTCGTCTGGGCGGGCGGTGGAACAGCGTGGACGTGCCGGTCGCTTACCTGTCGGGGCGTCTGTCGCTCGCCATTCTGGAGGTGCTGGTCCAAGGCGGCAGTTTACCCGGATTAGCCGTGAAGGTGGCCATCATGCTCACCTTCGACGACGCCGATGTGCGGACCGTCCGCCCGGCCGATCTGCCCGCCGACTGGCAGCAGCCCAGTGGCAGCGCTCGACTTCAAGCCATCGGCGACGAGTGGGTGCGGTCGGCCGAGACGCCCGTTCTGAAGGTGCCGAGTGCCGTGCTGCCGGTCGAGTTCAACTACCTGCTCAACCCGGCCCACCCGCACTTCGCCCGCATCCGGGCCAACGCCACCCCGAAACAGAACCTGCCGCTCGACCCGCGACTGCTCCAGGTGTCGTGAGACTGCCCGTGACCGAAGGCAGGTGGATCGCGTTCCTGCAACGCCCGGAGATCCCGGCGTTCAACCGCGCCATGCTGATCAACCCCGACGACGACCTGCCGCGCAATGCCAGAGGCTGTTAGCCCGACGCGCGAGCGAGGGGCCAGCGACCGGCTCGAAATGGTGGTCCGCTATCAGAGGTGGGCTCACCGGGTACGGCTCGCTCACGCACCAGTCCCTTGCCACCTGGACCGCGTACTCGCTCGCCGGGCGGGAGGTCGAATTCGAATCGGCCTGATGTGCGAATCGTTCCCACCTCGTGTTCGTCGATGAGCACCCGGAGGCCACGCAGGCAACCGAAGTAGTTCCACGGGCGGTAGACGATGACCCCGCCCCACTCGTCGGCATTCGACATCGGGCAGCCCTCCGGGTGGTGTTCATGCTCCCGGCGCGGGGACAGCGCGGACCACTAAACTACCCCACCCCGCCGCAGGCCCGCCCATGCCGTTCCCGCAGTTCGACCGCTCGCGGTTGCGGGTGAAGCCGCTCGCCGAGCGGCGGCACGACCTCGCGCTCGACGTGCTGCTGCCCCTGGATGCGCCCTGCAACTTCGTCCACCCGTCCATTCCGCTCATCGCCGAGCGGTTGAAGGCGGCGAAGGCCGTCGGTGCTGCCCGCATTCTGATGATGGGCGCCCATGTGCTGCGGGCCGGTGTGCAACGTCACCTGATTGATTTGATGGAACGCGGGCTGGTGTCACTCGTCGCCATGAACGGCGCCGGGCCGATCCACGACTGGGAGTTCGCCCGTATTGGCGCGACCACCGAGAGCGTGGCCCGGTACGTGAGCAGCGGCGAGTTCGGATTATGGACCGAGACGGGCGAGCTGAACGACGTGATCCGCGACGGGGTGGCGGCCGGGTTGGGCTTCGGCGAAGCCATCGGGAAGGCCATCCGCGACCGCCGGTTCCCGCACGCGGACATGAGCGTGCTGGCCGCGGCCCACCGACTGGGCATCCCCGTGACGGTTCACATCGGCGTGGGGTATGACATCATCCACGAGCACCCGAACGCCGACGGCGCCGCCCTCGGGCAGGCCAGCTACACCGACTTCCTCGTTTTCGCCGAACACGTGCGGAGTCTGGAAAACGGCGTGCTGCTCAGCTTCGGCACGGCGGTAATGGGGCCGGAGGTGTATTTGAAAGCGCTGGCGATGGCCCGCAACGTGGCCCACCAAGACGGCAAGCGGATCGCCACGTTCACCACCGCCGCGTTCGACCTCCTGCCGCTCGGCGACGACTACCACACGCAACCGCCGAAGACCGACCCGCGGTACTACTACCGCCCGTGGAAGACGATCCTGGTCCGCACCGTGGCCGACGGCGGGGAGAGCTTCTACGTCGCCGGCGACCACCGCGACACACTGCCGGCCGTGTGGCGGGCGTGCCGGCAACATGGCGAGCCGGGTGCGTGTGCGAACCGAGGAGTGTGAAAAAACCCGTAGGTCAAGGACCCCGCACCGGGGAAAAGGGCCACCTGG
>JANNVG010000056.1:0-2029 GCA_031414395.1 Fimbriiglobus sp. | reverse complement strand
ACCGGCAGGGAGCCGGGTGTCAGTGAGCGTGGCGGGCACCCGGCTCCCTGCCGGTCGCGGTTCCAGGTCCGGAACCGGCGGACTCACGTCGCGCCGTTCGCCCGGTCAGCGGTTGAAACTCAAATGCTCCGCCACCGGCCCGAGCGCCGCCACGGGCAGGAACAGCAGCGCCCCGACCAGCACCACCGTGCCGACCAGCACCACGCCGAACGTCGGCGTGTCCGTCCGCAGGGTGCCGGTGGTGAACGGCGTCGGCTTCTTGGCGGCCAGACTGCCGGCGAGGGCGAGTGGGGCGATGATGGGCACGAACCGGCCGAGCAGCATGACCAGCCCGGTACTGACGTCCCACACCACCGCCCGCCCGACCGCCTCCGCCTTCTCCGGGTTGCGGGCGTCGTCGGCCGTGCCGACGGTGTCGGCCAGCCCCTCGAACCCGCTGCCGTTGTTCGCGCTCGCCGAGGTGAACTCGTACAGCACTTCACTCATGCCGTGCGGGCCGGGGTTGTTCGTCGCCCCGACGCCCCAGTCGCTCACCACCCCCACGCCGGCCGGGATGAGAATGAGCATCGGGTGAACCAGCAGGGCGAGCATGGCCAGCTTGATCTCGCGGGCTTCCACCTTCTTGCCCAGGTACTCCGGCGTGCGGCCGACCATCAGCCCGCTCAGGAACACGCCGACGACGAGGTACACCAGGAAGTTGACCATGCCGACGCCCACCCCGCCGAAGATGCAGTTCAGCCACATGCCGCTCAGCGGGGTGAGGCCGGCGAGCGGGTTCAGGCTGTCGTGCATGCAGTTCACGCTGCCGTTGCTGGTGCAGGTGGTGACGGCCGCCCACGTCGGCCCGGCACTCGGCCCGAACCGCAGCTCCTTGCCTTCCAGGTTGCCGGTGGGCTGATCGACCGGCAGGCCATGCAGACCGGGGTTCGGGGCGAGCGTTTCGGTGCACACACCCCAAACGGTGAACCCGACGAGGAAGATCATCATCACCGTGAAGATGACCGCCGCTTGTCGCGGCTGCTGCAGCATCCGCCCGAACATCACCACGCACGCCATCGGGATGAGGATGATGCTCACGCACTCGACGATGTTGGTGAAGGCCGACGGGTTCTCCAGCGGGTGACACGAGTTCGCCCCGAAGAACCCGCCGCCGTTCGTGCCCAGTTGCTTGACCGCCACGATGGCCGCCACCGGCCCGCGGGCGATGGTCTGCTCGCCGCCGTCGAGGGTCGTCACCGTCTCCGCCCCGGCGAGCGTCATCGGCACACCGCCGGCCAGCAGCAGCACGGCAATCACCAGGCTGAGCGGCAGCATGACGTAAGCCACCCCCCGCCACAGGTCGAGGGAGAAGTTGCCCATGTGCGAGTCGCCCCGCAGCCCGCGGACCACGGCCAGCAGCACCGACAGCCCGATGGCCGGGCCGACGAACATCTTCCAGCAGATGAAGAACAACTGGCTGAAGTAGCTCAGGTGTACTTCGCCGGAGTAGTGCTGGAGGTTCGTGTTCGTCAGGAACGAACAGGCGGTGTTGAAGATCGTGGTCGGGGCGAGGGCCGGCTTGTTGTCCGGGTTCAGCGGCAGCACGTGCTGGAACGACAGGATGGCGAACCCGATGACGAACGCGACCGCGTTGAACCCGACGAGCGAGAAGGCGTAGGCCTTCCACGCCTGCGGGCCGGTGTCGAGCAGCCGCTCCAGCCGGTTGGCGGCCGGGCGGTCGAGCAGCCGGGCCATCAGCCGACCGAGCGGCACCGACAGCCCGACCGACACGAGCAGGATGACCGCGGGGAGAACCCAGATCATGGGAGGGAGACTCCGAAGGTGTTCTGCTCGCTCCGCGAGCGGTCTTCTGAACCCGCTCGCGGAGCGAGCAGAACACTGAAGAAGCGTTAGAACCACTCCGGCCGCAGTAACGCGGCCAGGAGGTACGCCAGCATCAGCACGACGACGACGGCAGTGACGTACAGCATGGGGGAACTCCTCACGAGCCGCGACCGCGAGGGAGCGGAATGGCGTCAGCCCGCTCCCT
>JANNVG010000055.1:0-1615 GCA_031414395.1 Fimbriiglobus sp. | reverse complement strand
GACATGTTGAACACCCCCTCTCCATACATGGAGAGGGGGCCGGGGGGTGAGGTCTCGGAACCTCCATCCCAACCGATTCGCACACCCACAACGGACCTCCCCCATGTCCATCCCGTCGCCCGCCCCTGTCCCGCGTCGTGGGCGGTGGGTGCTGCCCGTCGCGCTCCTTGTGGCCGTCGTCGCCGCCGGTGTCACCACGTTCCTGTTGTGGCCGAAGCCGACCGTGCCGCCCCCGCAACCCGACCTGGACGCCGCCATCGCCCACAACACCCGCGGCGTGGCACTCATGGAGCAGCGGAAGGACGCCGAGGCGGAGGTGGAGTTCTCGAAGGCGATGGAACTCGCCCCCGACTGGCTGCCGGCCCGGCTCAACTACGGCATGGCCCTCTTCAACCAGCAGCCGGCCGAGACCAAAGAGTTGGCCGTGCAGGTGAAGAAGGCTCAGCAGGTGTTCGCCGACGTGCTCGACCGCGAGCCGGACAACAAGTACGCCCACTACTGCCTCGGCATGATCGACATGTACGTCGGCAATTACCCCGCCGCCTACCCGCACTTCCAGAAGGTGAACCAGCTCGACCCGGACGACGCCCACACCTGGCTGCGGCTCGGCAGCACGCACCCGAACGACCCCGACTCGCCCGCCGCCGGCGTGTGCTACGAGAAGGCCGTCGCCCTCGACCCGTACCTGATCGAGGCGAAGTACAAGTTGTTCATCGTCCTCCGCGAGAGGGACCCGAAGCGGGCCGACAGTCTGCTGACTGAACACGAACTGTTGCGGGAGGCGGATCGGTTCACCGAATCTCGGATCGTGTACGGCGAGATGGGCAAGTACGCCGAGGTGATCGGCCGCGACCCGACGGTGATGCCCAATCCCGCAGTCGGCCCGCTGCCCGCGTTCGAGCCGATGGCGGTGAGCGTGAAACTGGCCGACGGCGCGACGTGGGCGACCGACCTCGACCCGCTCCGCAAGGCCACCCGCGAGCGGTTCGGAGGGGCGGTCGTGCTGTTCGACTTCAACGCCGACGGCAAGCCGGACGTGCTGCTGCTGTCGGCCGTGGTCGAGAACGGCAAGGTGCGCGACTTGCTGTTGCGGAACGACGGCGACGGCAAGTTCGCGGACGTGACGAAGGAAGCGGGGTTGGACGGCGAGCGGGCGAGCCTCGGCGCCGCCCCCGCCGACTACGACAACAGCGGATCGCCCGACTTGGCCATCACCACCGCCACCGGCGTGAAGCTGTTCCGCAACACCGGCGGCAAGTTCGAAGACGTGACCGTAGTGGCCAAACTCGACACTGCGAAGGGCAAGTTCCTCGGCTGCTCGTGGGCCGACGTGGACCTCGACGGCGACCTCGATCTGATCGCGTGTCACCACGAACCCGCCGGCGGGGTAGTGCTGTTCGAGAACGTCGGCGTCGCCCCGCCGTCCGACCCGAAAGCCCCGCCGCCGCCGCTGTCCACCGCGTTCAAACAGACCGTAGCGTTCAAGGACGTGTTCCCGAAGGGGTCGGCGGTCGCCGTCATTGCCCTCGACGTGGACGACGACCACGACCAGGATTTGGTGGCGCTCTTCGACGACCAGGCTCCGGTGGTGGCGCTCAACGACCGGCTCATGCGG
>JANNVG010000054.1:0-2735 GCA_031414395.1 Fimbriiglobus sp. | reverse complement strand
CACCGGCACGGCGGCGGGGGTCTTCTTTGCGGGCGTCTTGCGGGGCGCTTTGGCCATCGGCACACCTATCGGCGTTGGGCAGGGGCAACGGTCAGGCTTTCAAGCCGGCCAGAAACTTCCGAATGGACAGCATCGCGGTGTTGTAGTTGTTGGCGTCGATTTCCATGAACGCCCACCGGCCGAAGGTGCGCTCGTTGTTCACCGCCGGCACCCACATGGTTTTGACGGTCTCAACTTTGGCGTCCTTGTCCGTCTTCTTCTGGCCGGATACTTCGAGTACGAGGTTGAGCAAGTCTTCCGTACCGCGGCCGTCGTCGATCTTCACGATCAGGTCGGGGAAGTAGTTGCCCGGTCGCCCCTCAAACACGTAGGGGATGCGGAAGCCCAGGCTCTGGTTCTTCACATACGCCTTCACCTCGTCCATCCGCTCCAATTTGCTGACGACGGCCGTTTCCCACCCGCTGTCTTCGGGCACGAAGTTCAGGTGACACTTCTCCGGGTTGGCGGTCCAAACGGTTTTCACCGTGTCGAAGCCGATGCCCACCGTGGAACCCGTCCGGTCGGATTCGGGCAACTCCGCCCGCACCCGCTGCTCACCGCCGGACGCGGCGACGATGGCCCGCTTGATCTTCTCGGCCGCCTCGTTCTTCTTCTGCACGAACAGCAACAGGCCGGGGAACGTCTCGTCGCCGTACTCCACAAAGGGGGATTCGCCGTCCGGGTCGCCCAGCCACCGTTTCACGATGCCGAGCAGTTGAGGGAAAAGCCACGGGCGGTCTTTGAAGTGGTGCTGTTGCAGGTGGGTGGTCAGCTTGAACAGCACCTCTTGCGGGCGACTGGCTTTCGCCTCGTCGAGAGTCATCACTGCTTTCTCGCCGACGATGGGGTCGTTCTCGGTGCGGGTGGGAATGTCCTGGGTGCTGAGCGTCACTTTGTGCGTGTGGTCGAACACAGCGGACAGTTTGTCGGGCGGCACCTCGTAGCGATAGCCGACCACGCGGGGGTAGTTGACTTCCAGCCACGGGCGGAGGGTCAAGCGCTCGGGGATGGCCAGCACTTTGCTGCCCTGCCGTGGGGTGGCGGGCGCTCGTTCCTCTGGCAACCCGGCCACCGGGATGAATGAGAACGGCACGCCGAACACGTCGGCGTATTCCGGGTCGAACTTGCCGGCGTCGTTCAGTGCGTAGCTGGCCCGCCGCAGCCCGCGGCCGACAACTTGCTCGCAGAGAAGTTGGGTGCCGAACGCCCTCACCCCGAGAATGTGGGTGACGGTGTTCGCGTCCCACCCCTCGGTGAGCATGGACACCGACACCACACAGCGGACGTGTTCGCCGAGCTTCCCCTTCTTGCCGACGGTGTTCAGCACCTCCCGCATCAGGTCTTCGTCGGTCAACTTGTCGGCGTCTCCCCCGGTTCTTCGTCGGTGCTCACGCTTGAAGTCCTCGATCAAGTGCCCGGCCAGCTTCTTAAAGTCGTCGCTCATCCCCTCGTCGCTGTCGAGTTGCTTGCTGTCCACCAAGATGCTGTTCGGCCGGTGCGCCCACCGTTGGTTCTGCACGTTGGTGAACAGGTCGAGTTTCCCAGTCCGCACCTTCGCCGCGCCGTCCGGGTGGGTGTGCGGCGTCTCGCTCCCGGCGATGAAGTCGAAAATCAGCTTGCTGACGCGGGTGTTGTTGCACACCACGATGAACACCGGCGGGGTGCGGCCGTTCGCCTTCCCCTCTTGGTCGGCGTCCCACCGCTCGAACTCGCCCTTGTAGTGCCCGTACAGGCTGAGCAGCGCCCCTTCCAGTTCTTGGGGCAATGTAGGAACCACGTCGGTCGGTTCGTCGCGGCGGGTCACGTCCTTCAGCCCGTCGCGGATGTGGACCCAGAGGTTGCGGTACTTCGGGTAGCCGTCCGCCCCGACCATCGCGTTGTCCGCCACCGGCACGCGGGGGATTTTGACGATGCCGGATTCGATGGCGTCGATCAGCGAGAAGTCGGACACCACCCAGGGGAACAGCGTTCCTTCCGGATAGCCGGACCCTTTCAAGTAGAACGGGGTGGCGGACAGGTCGTACACCGCCTTCACCCCGACCTTCTGGTAAACCGCCTCCAGCCCGGTCAGCCACATGCGGGCTTCCTCGTCGCGGGCCTTCGCCTCTTTGTTCTCTTCGGCGGTGAACTTCTCCTTCGTGGCGGAGGGGCGACCGCGGTAGCAGTGGTGGGCCTCGTCGTTGATGACGAGGATTTCCCGCCCGGTGCCGAGTTCACGGCAGACACGCTTCACCATCTCCCCTTCGTCCTCGGTGAACGCGCCGGGGTTCCTGGCGGTGAGCACCCGCTTCGTCAGCCCGCCAGCGTCCCCCTTTTCTCTCCGCTTGAAAGTGTGGAAGTTGGTGACGACGATTTTCGCCGTGCCCAGGTCGGCCCGGTACTCGGCCGGGACGATGTCGAGTTCGCGGTAGTAGTTGTTCGGATCGGACGGGAGCAGCACCCGCAGGCGGTCGCGGATGGTGATGCCGGGGGCGACCACGAGGAACAGGTCCGTAAACCGATTGTCGTTCTTGTGACTCCGCCGCTTGTTCAGCGTTTGCCACGCAATGAGCATGGACATCACTACCGTTTTCCCCGCCCCGGTAGCCATCTTGCACGCAATGCGGAACAACTCGGTGCCGGCGTCGGTGGCGGCTTGCCTCAACGCTTCTGCGATCCAATCAACCCGCTTGAACTGAGCTTGCCGTTCATCGTGA
>JANNVG010000053.1:0-2876 GCA_031414395.1 Fimbriiglobus sp. | reverse complement strand
GGCGGCTGACGCCGCCGGTTCACCCGGAATCTGGTATGCACTCCGCCCCCGCCGCGCCCCCGTCGCCACTCACCTTCCCCCTGCCCGCGCTCGGCGACACCGTCGTGGAGGTGGTGGACCTGTACAAGGACTACCACATGGGCGACGTGACGGTGCCCGTGCTGATGGGCGTCGATCTGATCGTGCGGGAGGGCGAGTTCGTCGCCCTCATGGGGCCGTCCGGGTCGGGCAAGTCCACCCTCATGAACATCCTCGGCTGCCTCGACCGGCCGTCGAAGGGCAGCTACTTCCTGTCCGACCGCGACGTGGCCCGCATGTCCGACGACCAACTGTCCGAGGTGCGGAGCACCGTTCTGGGGTTCATCTTCCAGGCGTACAACCTGCTCCCGCAGTACACGGTCGTCGAGAACATCGAACTGCCGCTGGTGTACCAGGGCATCAAGCTGGACGCCCGCACGCACGAGCGGTGCATCGCCCTGGCCGAGATGGTGGGCCTGGGCGACCGCCTGGACCACCGCCCGCTGCAACTGTCCGGCGGGCAGCAGCAGCGGGTGGCCATCGCGCGGGCGCTGGTGAACGACCCGCAGGTGCTGCTGGCCGACGAGCCGACCGGCAACCTGGACAGCCGCACCAGCGTGGAGATCATGCAGACCCTGACCGCGCTGAACAAGACGGGCAAGACCATCGTGATGGTGACGCACGAGCAGGACATCGCCGACTGGTCGCGGCGGGTGGTGCGGCTCCGCGACGGCATCGTCGAGAGCGACACCGTCAACCCCAGCCCGTTCGGGTATCGGTGATTCTTGTAGGGCGGGCCGAACAGGTCCGGTCACGGACCGTGAGCCCCGCCGGCCAGCCACATCAAGGGAGTGATTGGCCGGCGGGGCTCGCCTGCTTGACGGCAGCCTTCGGCCCGCCCTACAAGAACCGCGCGACTCGTTGAGCCGGCAATTCGACCTGTCGGACGACGCCCGCAAAGGTCTCGTGAGGGTGATGCCATGATCCGCACCGACGCTCAACTCGCGGTCGCCCGCCAACGACTCGCGAAGGCCGAGGCCATGCTCGATGACACCAAGCGGGAGGTCGGGCACAACCCGGTTCAGTACCCCTTCTTCTCGGCCGGGCTGATCGACCTGATCGACTCGATGCGGGCGGACATCGACGCCTACCTGGGCGTGGCGCCAGTCCCTCACACGCCGGACCAAGTCGCTGTCCCAGAAACCAGTCGGCCGTGACGGCATCGTCGAGAGCGACACCGTCAACCCCAGCCCGTTCGGGTAGCGGTGAGGGTGTTTCGGGGCCGCAACGTGTGACGGGGAAATCAACCGCCTCCCGACCGGGAGTGCGGGCGTCCCGCCCGCTCCGATGCGGGCGGGACGCCCGCGCTCTCGTGTCCCACCCGCGGAAGTGACGGTACAATGTCTCACACCCCCGGAGGGCCGACCGATGCCCGAAACGCTGACACTGAACCTGCCGCCGGAAGTGGTCGCCGACCTCCACGCCGCCGCCACCAAGAACGGCATCACAATTGAGGCCGAGGCGGCCGCTCGGCTGGTGAAGGTTGTCGAGCGGAAAGAACACCCGCCGCTCGGCGAACCGATCCCGTCGCTGGAGATGTCCGCTCCGTATGATTTCCCCGACCCGCCTGGAACGCCCGTCGATGTGATCTGGCACGACGGCCCCGACAAGTTCGAGTTTTGGTACGGCGAAGATAAGGTGGTCGAATGATCTACGAATCGGTTCCGAACGACATGCTCCTCACGCAGGGTGATCTCCTTGACGGGTGCCCGGTCCTTCGCTTGCGTGAAAACGGCCGCATCGAGAGCTTCACTCATCGCGTGATCGTCCTCACCCAGGCGTGCGACATCGCCCAACAGAAAGCGGATTCGGTCGTGGTCGCAGTGGTTCGGACGGCGGAGGAGGTGACGGCGGCCGGCGAGTTGAAGGCCGCCGCCGTCCGCGATCAGGTGCGGCTCGGGCGGGTGTTCGGCTGGTACTTCCTGCCGGCCGCGCCGGAGCCGATCCCCGTGCCCGAATCGATTGTCAACCTCCGCGACCTGCACACCGTGCCGCGGGCGGTGCTCGAGAAGTTGGCCGCCGACGGCAAACGCCCCGCCCGCCTGAACACCCCGTACCGCGAACACCTCGCCCAGCACTTCGCCGTGTCGTACATGCGGATCGCCCTGCCGGACCAGTACGACACCCGCGGCTGATCGGTCACTTCCCGTCCTTCGGCGGGTCGTCGCTCACGACCACGGTCGCCTTCATGGTCATGCTGACGCCGATGTTCTGCGGGGCACCACCGCCGCCACCGCCGCCCGCGTTGCCGAGGTTGATCGACCCGGCGACGGTGTAGTTCTCGTCCAGCTTCCGCACCCGCCCGCTCTTCGGGTCGAACAGGATCGTCCGCTTCCCCTTGTCACCCTTCAGGTCGAAGGTGATCCCCCCGCCCTTCGGCCCGCCGCCCATGGAATTGTCCGTCTCCACTTCCAGCTTGGTCAGCCCGTCTTCCGTGCCGGCGACGGTGCCGCTGTCGGACCGCTTGGAGACGATCCCGTCGGCGAGCGGCAGCACCTCCTCCCCCTGCCACGTCTCCCCTTTGCCCAGCGGCTTGCCCGGCACCGCCCGCATCAGGTCTTGCACGCTGCCCTGTACGTACTCGGCGCTGAACAGCCCGCCGAGGTCGCCCAGCGCGACCAACCCGTCGGCCTTCGTCACCTTGTGTGCCGCGTCCAGGGTGAGGGTCATCTTCTTCCCCACCGCCGCTTTCCGGTCGTCCATCTTAACCGCCGCCCCGGCCACGCCGTGGCCCGACTTGCACGACAGGAACTCGACCTCCAGGGTGGTGCCCTTGGCGTCGGCCGACGCGACGGTCG
>JANNVG010000052.1:0-5056 GCA_031414395.1 Fimbriiglobus sp. | reverse complement strand
CCCCCCCCGCGCGCGCTTTTCCCCCCCCGCGCGCGCCGCGCCCACACCACAACGACGGAACACTTGCGAGGGCACTTGATGAGCGGCTTGGGTATGAACATCGGCATGGGGATGCACCAGACGCACTCCATCACGCTGCGCATGATCCAGTCGATGGAAATCTTGCAGATGCCCACGGCCGCGCTCATCGAGAAGGTGCAGTCGGAGTTGCAGGAGAACCCGTTCCTGGAAGTGCGGGAGAAGCAGGGCGACGGGCCGACGGTGGACGTCAACCCGGACGGCGTGCTGAAGCACGACGACACCGGCGCCCTGGAGTTCAACCGCCTGGACGAGATCAACAAGGACTGGGGCGACCACTTCAACGCCGACCACCGGCCCAGCCGCGGCGCCCTGGAGGAGATGAGCGACCGCAAGTTCGACGCCATGCAGAACGCGGCCGACCACGAGCCGAGCCTGCACGACCACCTGACCGAACAGCTCGGGTATCTGGAACTCCACGCCCGGTTGCGGGAGTTGGCCGAGTTCGTCATTTCGCACCTGGACGACAACGGCTACCTGCTCGGGCACGACCCGGACACGCACGCCACCCGGCCCATCCCGCTCGACGAACTGGCCTTCAACGCCCCCGACGGGGCGACGGCCGACGAGATCGAGGACGCGCTCGGCGTGGTGCAGAAACTCGACCCGGCCGGCATCGGCGCCCGCGACGTGAAGGAGTGCCTGCTCCTTCAAGTGACCGACGAGACGCCGTTCGCCGAACTGGTGCGGTCCCTCGTCCGCGACCACATGGAAGACGTGGCGTACAACCGCCTGCCGCTCATCCAGAAGCGCACCGGCGCCGACCTGGACGACATCGCCGACGCCATCGACGTGCTCCGCCACCTGGACCCCAAGCCCGGCTCCAAGTACGCCGCCGACAACACCCGCTATGTGGTGCCCGACGTGATGGTCGAGCGGACCGACGACGGCGAGTTCGCCGTGCGGCTGACCGACGACTGGCTGCCCAGCGTGCGGATCAGCAAGGAGTACATGCCGGTGAAGAAGGACCGCACCCAGCCGAAGCCGGTGCGGGACATGCTGAAGGACAAGTTCCAGCGGGCGCAGTGGCTGCTGTCCGCCATCGAGCAGCGGCGGAACACCCTGCGGCGCGTCACACAGGAAATCGTCAAGCACCAGAAGGCGTTCTTCGACCTGGGGCCGGACCACATTCAGCCGCTGAAGATGGAACAGATCGCGGAGAAGGTGGGCGTCCACGTGACGACCGTCAGCCGGGCGGTGGACGACAAGTGGGTGCAGACGCCGCGGGGCGTGTTCCCGCTGCGGCGGTTCTTCGGGGGCGGCACCAAGAGCGCCGAGGGGGTCGACGTGGCGTGGGAGACGATCAAGAACAAGCTGCTGGAGATCATCGGGGCCGAGGACAAGAAGTCGCCGCTGTCGGACGAGGACATCGTCAAGCGGTTCACCGAGGCCGGGCTGACCATCGCCCGCCGCACGGTGACGAAGTACCGCGAGGCGCTGAAGATCCCGTCGAGTCGCCAGCGGCGCGACTGGACCGCGGCGTAGGGGCGGCAGGGGCATACAACAGAGGGACGCGGACGACGCGGAGGGTTGCGGAAGAACGCGGATCTGAACAGAAATTTTCTGTCTTTCATCCGCGTCTTTCTGCGTCCCTCCGCGTCGTCCGCGTCCCTTTTCATTCGGTCCCCTCCCATGAACCTCTCCGACCAGGAAGCCCAGATCAAGCTCGGCGGCGGGGCGAAGGCCGTCGCCCGCCAGCACGAGAAGAACCGCCTGACCGCCCGCGAGCGGATCGACAAACTGTGCGACCCCGGCACGTTCTTCGAACTCGGCCTGTGGGCGGCGCACGGCATGTACGCCGAGTGGGGCGGGGCGCCGAGCGCCGGTGTGGTGACGGGCGTGGGCACGGTGAGCGGGCGGCGGGTGATGGTGATCGCCAACGACGCCACCGTGAAGGCCGGGGCGTTCTTCCCCATGACCGCCAAGAAGGTGCTGCGGGCGCAACGCATTGCGATGGACAACCGCCTGCCGCTCGTCTACCTCGTCGATTCCGCCGGCGTGTTCCTGCCCCTTCAAGACGAAGTGTTCCCCGACGAAGACGACTTCGGCCGCATCTTCCGCAACAACGCCGTCATCAGTGCCGACGGCATCCCGCAGTTCGCGGCCATCATGGGCAACTGCGTCGCGGGCGGCGGGTATCTGCCCGTGTTGTGCGACAAGCTGTTGATGACGGAAGGGAGTGGGCTGTACCTCGCCGGGCCGGCGCTGGTGCGGGCGGCCATCGGGCAGGTGGTCGATTCGGAATCGCTCGGCGGGGCGAAGATGCACGCGAGCGTGAGCGGCACGATTGATTACCGCGAGGAGAACGACGACAAGTGTTTGGAGCGGCTACGGCGGCTGGTCGGAAATCTGGCGAGCGGCGGCCGTGAGGCCGCTGGTGTGCTGGAAGAACCAGGGGGCTTACGCCCCCCGCTCGCCGAATACTCGGGGCCGGGCGAGTACGACGTCCGCGACCTGCTCCAACTGCTCCTCGATGACGCCCCGTTCGACGAGTACAAGGCCGAGTACGGGCAGTCGCTCGTGTGCGGCACGGGCCGGCTCGGCGGCAAGCCGGTCGGAGTCGTCGCCAACCAACGCAAGCGGGTGAAGACGGCCGACGGGCAGTTGCAATTCGGCGGGGTGTTGTATGTGGACTCCAGTGATAAAGCCGCCCGGTTCATCATGGATTGCAACCAGACCCGCATCCCGATTCTGTTCATTCAAAATGTGAACGGGTTCATGGTGGGGCGTGACAGTGAACACGCCGGCATCATCCGAGCGGGTGCAAAATTAGTAAACGTCATCAGTAACAGTGTGGTGCCAAAAATCACGCTCATCACCGGCGGGTCGTTCGGGGCGGGCAACTACGCCATGTGCGGGAAGGCGTTCGACCCGCGGTTCATCTTCGCCTGGCCGACCGCCAGGTACGCCGTCATGGGCGGCGATCAGGCCGCGAGTACGCTCCTCGACGTGCAGGTGCAAGCCCTGAAACGGCAGGGGAAAGAGCCTGATGCCGACGATCTCGCGGCGCTCCGCGACAAGGTGAAGGCGAGCTACGAGGAGCAGACCGACATCCGCTACGCCGCGGCCCGCCTGTGGGTGGACGCCATCGTGCAACCGGAACACAGCCGGGCGGCACTGCTGACTGCCGTGGAGGTGGCGACCCGATTCGACAGCGGGAGGGTGTTCAAGACGGGCGTGCTACAAGTGTGAGGGGGAAGAGGGTTCACCACGAATCACACGAATATCACGAATGAAGACAGAAGACGATGTTGTGGGCAAGAGTGCGGGTCGTAGCACGCCGGGCAATTGCCCCCCCCGATTTCCAGCCTTCATTTGTCTTCTGCCTTCATTCGTGGTATTCGTGTGATTCGTGGTGAACCCTCTTCTCCCGACCGGAGACCGCCCATGCCCGACATCCTCTACAAGGACGAGTCCTACGCCATCGTCGGGGCCTGCTTCGAGGTGTACAACGAGAAGGGGAACGGCTTCCTGGAGGCGGTGTACCAGGAGTGCCTGGAGATTGAACTCGAAATCCGCGGCATCCCCTTCGCGGCGCAGGCCGAGTTGACCCTGAATTACAAGGGGCGGACGCTGAAGAAGACGTACTACCCGGACTTCCTCTGCTGCGACGCGATCATCGTCGAGATCAAGGCCGTTTCGCAACTGAGCAACGACCACCGCGCGCAGCTCCACAACTACTTGAAGGCGACCGGCATCCGACTCGGGCTGCTGGTCAACTTCGGCGCGAACGGGAAACTCGAATACGAGCGGATCGTGCGGTGAAGACGGTTCACTACGAATACCACGAATGAAGACAGCAGACAGAGAACCGGAGCCGGGCGTGGAATCGGCCGCGGCAGCCCACACCCGACGGGGCGTTCACTCTCTTCGCTCCTTGCTTTCATTCGTGGTATTCGTGAGATTCGTGGTTCCTCCTCCTTGGTGAACTCATGAAACCGACCCCCACCCCCCTGCACCAGCTCGCGCCCGGCCCGCCGGCCGACTTCTTCGCCCTGCTCGCCGACAAGCAGAAGGGCACCACCCGCGACGGCAAGCCGTACTTCGCGCTCAAGTTCCGCGACCTCCGCCGCACCGTGAGCGTGATGGTGTGGCAGGACTCCAAGGACTACGCCGCCGCCGAGGGCTGGCACCCCGGCGGGTTCTTCAAGATCCGCGGCACCTACGCCGAGCACGACAAGTACGGCCCGCAAGTGGACGTGCAACAAGTCCGCGAGGTGCGTGACACCGACCGCGCTGACGGCTTCCGCGAGGCCGACTTCTACGACCGCTCGCGGTTCGACTCGGACGTGATGCTGGCCGAACTGCGGGCACTGGCCGAGAAGGAACTGCGCGACGCCCCGCTCCGCGCGCTGACGGTGAACCTGCTCGACACGCACGCCGAGGCGCTGAAGAAGCTGCCCGCGTCGGACCGCAAGTTCTACCCGTTCCCCGGCGGGTGGCTGGAACACGTGCTGAACGTGACCCGAAATTGTGCGTGGCTCGCCGACCGCTACATCGCACATTACCCCGACCTGAAACCGCCGCTCAACCGCGACCTGATCGTGGCCGGCGCCATCCTGCACGACATCGGCCGCGTGGCCGAACTGGGCATCCCCGACGTGCCCGGTCAGCCCGTGGAACAGACCATCGACGGCCGGCTGTTCGGGTACATCCTGCTCGGCCGCGACACGATCCGCACCGCCGCGGCGAAGGTGCCGGAACTGAACCCGGAGTTGCTCACGCTGCTCGAACACGTCGTCGTGTCGCACCTGACGATTCCGGAGTGGGGGTCGCCGCGGCTGCCGGCCATTCCCGAAGTGCTGATCCTGCACCACGCCGACGACCTGGACGCGAAGGTGGAGATGTTCGCCCGCTGCCTCACCCGCGACACCTCCGCCGGCCCGTTCACCGACCCCGACCCGGTGCTGAAGAAGCCGCTGCTGAAGAAGCGCGACGTGTGAGGCCGGTCGCACGGGTGGCCGACTCTCGCCGAGAG
>JANNVG010000051.1:0-17587 GCA_031414395.1 Fimbriiglobus sp. | reverse complement strand
TGCTGGCCGGGGCGGGCGGCGAGGAGGGCCTTCTCCTCGGGGGTCAGCCGGCCCAGCCAGTGTCCGACGAGTTCGCCCTCGGACAGGGCGGCCTTTTTCTCCCGCGTGGTCGCCCCCAGCCCGGCCTTTCGCTCCGGGTCGGTCACGCCCAGGGCCGCGGCCGTGCGGTCGATGAGGTCCCGGCGGGCGGAGAACTTGTCCACGACGCTCTCGGGCACGTGCTCGAGTTCGAAGTACCGCCCCTTCCGCCGCACGCCGTAGCCGAGCGACCGCAGCCCCACGGCCAGGCGGCCGAGCATGGCCTGCTCGTAGAACCCGGCGTGCGTCTTGACCGGGCCGAGTTGGGCGGCCTTCCACTTCCGCTCCGTCGCGTCGTAGGAGGCGTTGAAGAAGCACGAGTGGATGTGGACGTGCGGGTCGCTCACCCCGTTCACCGGGCGGGCGGCGGTGTGCAGGTACGAGCCGATCACCGCGTGGCCGGTCACCCGGTCCTCGTCCGCCCCACCGGCCCGCACCCGCACGGCCAGGTCCCGCTCGATCAGCCCGTTGGCGTAGTCCACCGCTTCTTTGAATGCATCAACGATCCGCGGGTCGAACAGGCTGGCGACGGACGCCGACTTGGGCAGGCTCCACGTGCAGTCGTAGAAGACGCGGCGGTTCCCGCGGTCGGCAGCGGTGAGCCGCTCCCCGGTCCGCGGGTGGCGATTGTCGCACAGCCGGTCCCAATCCTCCTGGGCGATCTCCCCCCGCAGCCCGAGCCGCTCCGCCCCGTCGCCGCTCCAAACTCCCGGCGCGGCCTTCCCGCCCTCGGCCAGGTAGTCGTGCGTGCCCTGGGAGAAGTACCGCTTGGCGGTGCGGACGTCGGACTGAACGGTGATGCGGAGCATGGGCGGGGTGCGGGTGGGACTGCCGAACCCTACGGCTTCGTCATGCGGGTGGTCAAGAGGCCACACGCATTACAGCCCACACTCTCAACCGGCCGTTGCACCGGTGCAACGGGGGGAACCACGCCACGCCACCAACGAACGCGAGTTGAGGCATCCGCCGGCCCTGACATCTGGCCGGCGGAAGGGCAGGCACGGCGCGGAGTCAAGGTGGGCGGTCATGGGGGACGCCGGTCGATATCTGGCTGGGCCGACCACCCACCTCCGCGTAGGACAGGAGGTCGTGACCCTCTGTGCATCAAGACCCAGCGTTCGAAGAAAAAAACTTGGGGAAAATCCGCGGCCTACAACGCGATGCGCCATCTCGCCCGAGGATGTTGGAGCCGGTACCGCTTTGGAGCCGCAGAATGGAAGTGAGGATCAAGACCTCATGGCAACAACCGACCCCGCGAGCGAGACCGAACTCGACGCTGCGTTTGAGCAGGGAGCCGAGTTCGGGATCGAGTATCTGAACAGCGTCTTTCAGGAACGCGTCCTCCGCCACATCAAACGACACGGGCGGGGGTTCCTGGACACACACGACTTGATGGTCGCCTACCAAGAGACGATCATCGGGATGCTGGTGTGCGCGCGGCGACCGGGCTTCGAGCCGTGTCGCTCACTTCGGATGGTGCTGTCGATCGCGAAGAACAAAGCGACCGACATGCTGCGCCAGCGGGGCCATCGGATCAACCTGGACGAGGATGCCATCCTCGGCGCGGTTGCCGCCGACACCAAGGGTTCGGACATTTACCTCCAGTGGCGGCTCCACGTCTTTCCCGCCCAGTTGAGAGAGCTGCGAGAAGTCCTCTACGCGTTCATCGCCACGCTGCCGGAGCGGCAGCGCGTCGTCGCCCAGTGCTTCGTGGACAACTACGAGGATTTCCGCGAGCGGAACACCTACCGGCCCTTAGCCGACGCGGTCGGTGCCATCACGGGAGTCATGGAAAATGTGGCCGACGTGAAGAACGTGTGGCGCTACGTCCGGGTGAGGATCATCGAGGAACTGCAAGGCCGCGGCTACAACTACATCCGAGTGGAGTGAGTTTATGTCAGATGGGAGCACTAACGAACGGGAGGAGCGGGCACTGGACGCTCTGCTCGTCACGACGCTCCGCCGAATCGAGAGAGACGACGAACTCATCGACCCCGAGAAACTGCCCGAACTGACGGGGGAGGAGCGAGCGGCGGCGAGCGTTCTCGACGACGAGTTCATCAAGCAAATCCTGGACGGCGGACGACCCCTGACGGCCGCACCGAACAAGAACCCTCCCGCAGGGGGCGACGAACCCGCGCTGGCGGGCAGCGGGACGGATTGCAGTTTCAACCGCGCCGAGGTCGTTGACGATGCCACCCTCGAAGAACTCGACCGGCAACAGCGGGAAGCCCTCGAGCGCAAGGCCGAGCGAGAGCGGAAGGAGCGAGAGCGGAAAGACGGTGGCAGCGGCCCAACCACCTGACCTCGAGTCTCTCGCCAAGGACCGCCTGCTGGCGCTCGGAATGTGGCGGTTGCCCGTGGACCCGTTCGCAATTGTCAAAGAAGAGGGGATCGAGCTCGCCCCCGGCGACTACGGCGAGAAGTTCGACGCGCGGATCAAGTTCGTCCGGGCCGAGAAGACGTTCGTGCTCTTCTACCGCGAGCCGCGCTTCGACCCGACCGAGGGGCGGGTCCGGTTCTCGATCGGGCACGAACTCGGGCACTTCTACATCCCGCGGCACCGGGGGCACCTGCTCCGCGGTGAGAGCCACAACTCGGTCACCGACTTCCGGTCTCGCGACCCGTTCGAGGTCGAGGCGGACGCGTTCGCGTCTGCACTCCTCATGCCGCACTCCCTCTGCGTCGCGAAGCTCAGGGAGTGGCGACTCGAGACCTGCAACCTGAACGACTTCTGTCGCCTGTCCGAGAACGCCTTCAAGACGTCGCTCACGAGTACCGTGCGTCGATACGTCGAGTTCGATTGGGAAGCGTGCTCGATGATCATCAGCGAGCACGGCGTGGTGAAGTGGGCGAAGCGCTCGGACAGCATGAAGGCGTTGAACATGGGGTACGTCGCGAGCGGCACGCCGGTGCCGGCGAAGACGCCGACCGGGAAGCTGTGGGCCAAGCTCGACCGCGGCCCGACCCTCGACCGCGAAGAGGGGACGGTCGAGGCCCATTGGTGGTTCGACAAGCCGTGGCGTGATCACGTGTGGGAAGAGGCCATGCCGCTCGGCTACACGGGCCTCGTGCTGACGTTCCTGGTACACGACGGCAGCCGCTGATCCGCGTCGGCCGCGGCTTCAACCATCTCCAAGTTTTTCAGATTCCCACAGCACGATAAGCCCTCCTCGTCCGAGGACTTTAGTAGAAGGGCAGACTGACGCAAGTCAGCCGCCCGCCCGCCCGGGGCCGGGATCCCGCTCGCGGGGTGCCGGTCGCCTACCTGCCCGTCATCTTCCAACCAACGAGAGGGTCGTCATGACCACCGCCTTGCACGAAGGCGTCGAGGCTCGGCCTCGGCCCAAGGAGTACTGCGTCAACATCGAGGGTGTGGAGCACCCGTGGTTCCACCAGACCATCATGGTCCCGCAGATCCGCGACCTGGGTGGGCTGCCGGCGGAACAGCCGGTGCTCGAGATCAACCTGGGAGACAACACCGAACGGACCCTCGGCGATTGCGAGGTCGTGCACATCAAGCCCGGCCACGCGTTCTGCAAGAAGGTCCGGTACAAGCGGGGCTAACCGTCAATGATACCGCGACTCGCGAAGGAGATGG
Organism: Fimbriiglobus sp.; assembly: GCA_031414395.1. Lineage (GTDB taxonomy): Bacteria > Planctomycetota > Planctomycetia > Gemmatales > Gemmataceae > JALHQU01. The sequence goes on along the minus strand of JANNVG010000051.1, from coordinate 13,908 downwards.
CGCTCCTCAAGACCGTCTTCCCCGACGTCGAGTTCCACGACAAAGACAGCGGCTGGGTCCGCATCCCGCGGTACACAGTCCAGTTCGGGGGCTGGCAGCAGGCCGATGTTTCGGTCTGCTTTCAAGTCCCCGGCGGTTACCCAGGCGATCCGCCGTACGCGTTCTGGGTAACCCCGCTGCTCCGAATCGCCGGGACCAACGCCGCCCCGACCAACAACTACCAGGAACCGTCGCCGACGCCCTTCCCCGGCACCTGGGGGAAGTTCTCCTGGTCCCACGAATCGAGTTGGAAGCCCGCCGCGGACCCGGCCACGGGCAGCAACTTCCTGAACTTCGTGCTGTCGTTCCGCGACCGCTTCCGCGAGGGAGTTTAACGTGCCCGTGTTCCTTGACCTTCCGGTGGGACTCAAAGAGGAACTTTGGTCCCACCTTTTGCAGAACGAAACCGAGCAGGTGGCGTTCGTCTTCGCCGCGGTCGCGGCGGACGGCGACACAACCGTCTTTGCCGCCCAGGACCACTACCTCGCCGCGCCCGACGACTTCCGGATTCATTCCGAGTTCCACGTCGAGCTGACCGACGAGGCTCGATCGCGAATCATCAAACGCGCGGGGGACACCGGCACGACGCTGGTCGAATTGCACTCGCACCCCGGGGACGTATGGGGCGCGATGTTCTCGCCGAGCGACATGTACGGCTTCTCGGACTTCGTGCCGCACTGCCGCTGGCGACTGCGCAACCGCCCGTACTTGGCCGTCGTCGTTAGCCCGGCCGGGGCCGACGCCCTCGCCTGGACCGACCAGTCGGGCCAACCGGTCGCGCTCGCCGCCATCCGAGCCGCCGGCGTACCGGTCGTCGTGCCGACGAACCAGACCGTCAACAACCCCGACCCGTTCAACTTGGAGGTGCCGGAACATGGACCAGGAACGCTTTGATCGGCAGATCCGGCTCTTCGGCAAAGCGGGTCAGGATCGCATCGCCGACAGCTACGTGGTGATCGTCGGGGCCGGCGGCACCGGCGGCCACGCCGGGCAGCAGCTCACCTTCTTGGGCGTGCGGAAGTTCGGCATCATCGACGCCGACCACGCCACCAAGACGAGCCGCAACAGGCTCATCGGGATGCGGCCCGGCGACGCGGCCGCGGCGACGCCGAAGGTCACGATCGCCGAGCGAATGATCCGCGAGATCGACCCGGACGCCGAAGTCACCGCCGTGAACGACTCCTTCGTCTCGGACGCGGGTGCGGCGGAGTTGGGAAAGGCGACGGTGATCTTCGGGTGCGTCGATCGCGACGGCGCGCGGCACATTCTGAACGAGTACGCGTGCGCCTACGACAAGCCGTACTTCGACGTCGCCACGGACACGGACATGGTGGTCGGCAAGGTGTCCTTCGGCGGCCGGCTGATGGTCCGCACCGGGGGCGACGCCTGCCTCTACTGCATGGACCTGCTGGACCGTCAGGCGGTGCGCCGCGACCTTTCGTCGCCCGAGCGGCGTGAAGAGGAAGACAAGATGTACGGCGTCAACCGCGACGCTCTGGGCGAGACCGGGCCGTCGGTCGTGTCGCTGAACGGGATCATTGTTTCGCTCGCCGTGACCGAGTTCATGGTGTGGAAGACCGGCGTGCCGCGGCTGCCGAAGCGGTTGCTGCGCTACGACGGCGTCCGCGGCATCGTGAACGAGCCGAAGGATCCGCCACAGCCGGACTGCCCGTACTGCACGCAGACCGGCGACGGCGACCGCGTTGACTGGTTGCGACACGTTCGCGCCGGGCTGGGCGAGTGGGTTCGCTGACGGCGGGCACAGCGGCGGATAGGGATACGGATGAGATAGTGGCGTCCGCCTTGGGGGGTGGATGGTTCGGTGGTGAGGGCCGAGTTTGCGCGATCGAAGTGGCCCCTGGCCCCCGATTGGTGGTTGCTCCCATGCTCGGTGATCCCGCGAGCCGTCCCGCCAAGTCGCGGGGCGGCTCCTCTCTTCCCGAATAGGCCGTCAGGCGGGCGCGCCGCGCCCCGTTTCTGTTCGGGAAGTGTCGTTTTGCCGGTCGGACGGCCGGCACCCCATCCGGCCGTCCGTCATGCTGCCCAGCCATCTGGCCTGCAGGACGGGCTGCCGTCCGAACGGCTCCTTCACGCTAAACAAAAGAGGTTATTTGGCGCGATGTCGGTCTAGGCCGGATTGCCAAGTGTGGTGGCGGTCGTCATGAAGAAAGCGGTTGACGAGCGGTGGCGACCTGTGGCAAGGTCGGAGGCATGGGTGGTGACAGTCCCCTGTCACGACCCGCCGATCAACCCGATGGAAAGGAACTGCCATGCACACCGAACATGCCCGAATGGGGGCGGACGGACGGATCGTCATCCCGGCCGCCCTCCGGAACGAACTCAACTTCAAACCGGGCGCCCCGCTCGTCCTCGAATCCGACGGCGACTCGCTGCTCGTCCGCAACTTCGAGGCGGTGATCCGCGAGACACAGGAGGCCTTCGCCCCGTACCGCCCCGACGGTCGCGACATCGTCGACGAACTCCTCGCCGAACGCCGGGCTGAGGCGGCATGCGAGTTGGCCGAGGAGCGGGCCGACGCCGAGCGGCGGCGTGGCTAGCCGCGTCCTCGACGCGTCGGTGGTGCTGGCAGTGCTGTTCGGTGAAGTCGGCGCCCGCGAAGGGCTGCGGCACTTCGTGGGCGGGTGCGTGTCCGCCGTCAACTACGCCGAGGTGCTCTCCCGTGCTGCCGAGCGGAACGGCTCGCTGGAAGCGGCCAAGCGGCAGGTGGACCGCTACCGCCTGCCGCTGGTCCCGTTCGACGCCGCCCTCGCGGCCGTCACCGCGTCCTTGCGACCAGTCACGCGGTCGCACGGGTTGTCCCTCGGCGACCGGGCGTGCCTGGCGACGGCCCTCACCCTCGGCCTCCCGGTGCTCACCGCGGATCGGGCGTGGGCCGAAATGGACCTCGGCGTCGAAGTCGAGCTGATCCGGTGAGCGAACTCGTTCTCCCGCCGAGTCGAGGGGAGTCGGGCCTGTTGGTGCCGGCGGCGGTGGCCGAGTTGGGGCCGGCCGCCGCGTTCGCCTGGGACGAGTTCTTCTCCGGGACGATCCGCAACCGGCACACCCGCGCCGCCTACCGCCGAGCGGTCGGGCGTTTCCTCTCCTGGCTGGAGCCATCCCGTTGTCCGCTGCCGCGGGTGACGCCGGGCATGGTCGGCAGCTACCTGGACGCGCTGGCGCTGTCAGCCACCAGCAAGAAGGTGGAACTGGCCGCCCTGCGGGCGTTCTTCGACACACTGGTCCTGCGGCACGTGTGCGTGCTCAACCCGGCCCACTCGGTGCGGGGGGAGCGGGTGCGAGCGGTCGAGGGGCTGACCCCGGAGATATTGCTTCCCCAGGTGAAACGGCTGCTGGAGTCCGTCGACGTGACGAGTTTGATCGGGCTGCGGGATCGGGCCGTGATCGGCTGCTTGGCGTTCACCGCCGCCCGCGCCGGGGCAGTCGCCCGACTGACGCGGGGGAGCTTTCAGGCGGACGGCACGCACTACCGGCTGCGGTTCTTGGAGAAGGGAGGAAAACGGAGGGACATCCCGGTGCGGGCCGACCTGGAGGGTTACCTAATCGCCTACTTGAACGCGGCCGGGTTGCTCGACGCGGCCCCGGCCACCCCGTTGTTCCGCACGGCCGACGGGAAGAGCGGGCGGCTGACCGCCCGCGGGCTGAGCGGGGTGGACGTGTGCCGGCTGGTCAAGCGGCGGCTACTCGCGGCCGAGTTGCCCGCGAACCTGTCCCCGCACAGCTTCCGCGTGGCTGTGGCCACCGATCTGCTGCGCCAAAGCGTACCCCTCGAAGACGTGCAGTTCCTGCTCGGCCACAGTGACCCGCGGACCACGCGCCTGTACGACCGCCGTCAGCGGCAGGTGACCCGCAACATCGTCGAGCGGATCGGGGTGTGACTTGAAAACCCTCCAGCGAACTGAGAGGAATTGATCGAAACCTACTTTGCGCGTGGTCTGAAGCCCTTTGACTTTCGCCCCGTCCGCTCAACTCCATCCTTGTCGCCGACCCTCACGCCAATTCGCCTTGGCGATACCGTGATCGGAATCACTGCTCTCCCGACAGCGTGCTGAAATACTGAGCCGACCACACAACCCGTCCGATGACGATGGTGCTCGGTCTGGTCACTGCCTTCACCATCCAAAACGCTCTCGGTGGTTTCGGTCGATCTCTTCCTCCTCCTCTTCTTCGGACCAGGCGATCTCTTCTTCTTCGAGTGTGAGTAGCACGGAACCCGTGTTCATCGCCCGGATCGGCTTGTAAGCCTCGGTGACTTGGACGTCGAAAAGTTCCTCGTCGTGGTTGAAGGTCAGGCACCAGTGGCGCAGGAGCCCAGCAGACACATCCATTCGCCATACACCGCCAGATTGTTTTCGAGCAAGTCGTCGAGGTGCTCGCCTTCCTCGGTTGGGTTCTCGCGCCACGCCAACTGACCGGCCGCCATTCGGGCGCGCTGGCGCATCACCGTGTTGTAAAACGGCGAGGCGTCGATGAACGTGTGCTTGTGGAACGCGGCCGTCACCTCCGCGTGGTACTGCGTCCCGCCGACGACGATCAGGTGCAGTTCACGGTCGATCGCCCGCTGGACGGCCGCCATCCGGCCGATGGCGTCGATTCCATCGGCAACCTGCTTGTACCCCGTCTCGAACTCGAACGCCACCCGCTTCACCTTCGGGTTGCGGGTCAGCCACTCCCGCCAGAAGTCCCAGTCGTGCGGGTCGAGGACGCTCAGGTGCGGTACGGTGTTCAACCCCGCCGCGGTCAGGTCCCGCACGCACATCAACTGACGCATCCGGTTCCCGACGCTCTCCAGCCGCACCACCCCTTGCAGGTGGGAGAAGTTCGGGGCGATCACCAGGTCGATGCCCAAACCCTTGAGCTGGTCGGGCACGTCGTCCTGCACCCAGTACTCCCACAGCCGCTCGATCGGGTCGTCCTTCCGGACGCAGTTCAGCACGATGCGGGTGTCCGCACCGAGGTGCAGCTTGGCCCGGAGCGTGGCGGGGTCGGTGGCCACCGCCCGCATGTGCTTGCCCTTGACTTGCAGCACCTGCTCGACCGGGATGGCGACGATCGGGACGTTCAGCGGCCGTCCGCGGCGGGAGTGGTGCAGGATGGACGGCACGTACTCCGGCAGGGCGGCCCGCCGCTGCATCACCGGGGGCAGCCGGTCGAACCGCAGCCCTTGCACCTCGTTCATCATCCGCGAGAATCGCGGGTTGGACGGGCACAGGTAGTTGCAGTCCGCCTTCCCCCCGCAGCAGTGCCGCTCGAAGCAGGTGTCCCCGAACAGGCTGGCGTGGTCGCGATACCCGCCGCACGGCTTGAACCAGTGGCACGCCCGACACGAGCCGATCACCGGCAGGGCGAGCTTCCGCTCCAACGTGGCCACCTTCGTCATCGGTTGTCACTCCGGGATGATGTGAACCCGCGCGTCCCCGGTCACCGGGACCAGCGCATCGATGGTGAGTTTCACCACCGTTAGGTCGTGTTTTTGCAGTTCCTCCGCCAGCACCCGCCCCGACTCCCCGCGAATCGCCCCCACGTCCCGCCCGAGGCAGTCAGTCACCACGAACCCCGCGGACGGGTCGTCGTTCACCAGGGCGTGGACGCAGTCCCCCGGCCGCAGGCTGTGCCCGTCGGCGACCGTCACCGTGTACGCCTGCCGGAGCACATCGCTCTGCTCGAACAGGGTCCGCACCTGGGCAGCGGGTGCCTCACGTTGCATCCGCCGCCGGTACGTCGCCACTTGCGACTCCTGAACACCGTGTCCCATCGAAGTTGACCTCCACTACCGTGGAATAGAGTTGTTCCCGCCCCCGCGTCGTCCGGCGGACCAGCCGCATGGTGTGCAGGTCCTTCAGCCGGTTGCTCCAGGCGGTGGCCCCAATGTTCTCATCCGGCACCAGCCGCCGCAGGGCGGCCCCGGTCACCTCGCGGTGGCTCTGCACCAGCCGGAGGGTGTCGAGCAGAATCGCGTCCAGCTCGCCGACCAAACAGAACGTCGTCGGCGATTCGGGGGTCGCGACGAGGAAGGCAACGTGTTCACGGGTGGCGACCAGTTCGAACTCGTCTTCCCACCGCTTGTCGGTCCCGAAGACGCCGTTCAGCACGAAGTACAGGTCGATCTCGGGCAGCGACGCCCAGGAGAGGAGCGGGATCAGGGTGGCGGCGATCCAAGAGGCGGACAGATCTTCAACCCCGTGGAAGTCGAACTGCACGAGGCTACCCGGACGGTAGCGGCTGAGATGACTGCACAACGGTCCGTAGTGAGCGCGGCCGTCGATCTTTCCCCGCAGCATCGGCCCGAGCACTTTGTGGAGAGGTACGGTGGCGTTCATCTCAGCTCCAGAATTTCGTCACCTTCAACAGTGATATTATAGCCGTACTTCGCCCGGATGGTGTCTGCGCCGCGATTTTTTTTCGGATTTACAGCAGAGGTGAGTCGCCCTGAGCATCCGCCGTGGTCCGACAGCACATCGTAACCTGAAACCCAACAACACTTTCGGGGAAGGCCTCGTCGCCAAGGTTGGCGTCGAAATGCTGACCGTCCATGGTGAGGCAGACGTTCCCGGTCCGAAATCGGATTGTCCCGAACTGGCTCGCTAAGGCTTTGAAGAGCTGTCGGAAGCCGTTACCCCCAGGCGTGTCCAAGCACGTCACCCCGTCCCTCAGGGCCAACCGCAGGGCATCCCGGTGGTGAACTAAATGGGCGTACTTGCTGTTCGACCGCAGACTTCCAAGAACGCCCCGTCCGAGGTCGGCGACGGTGAACAGCGCCGCGTGGGGGAGAACCCGGTAGCCGACCAACACCCCGTCGGTGGCGCAGGAGTGCAACAGTCCGTTCTCGCTCATCGCCGTCATCGCCAACTGCATGAGTGACTGCTTGGCCCGTAACCCGATCCGCTCGCTCGCCCGCGCCCACCGCGTTTCGTACAAGCCGTAAGCGTGGCTCTGATAGTCCGCCTCGGTGCGGAGGTAAAAGAATTCGGCCTCGCTCGGATTGACGCTCGTATTCGGGGTGACCCCGCCGGCGGTCCGCAGCCCGAACGGGCAGACGACGCGCTGCAAGGCGGTCCCGACGGCCGACCGACACACGGCGGGCGGAAGAGGGGGCAGGGAGAACGTGCCGGCGGTCGAATGCTTCAGGCATAGGTACTCCACCAACCCCGGCAGCGTCGCATCCTGGAGGCCGCTCACCGCCGTTTCGACGAGCGCAGCCCGGCTCGACAGTGCGGCCGAATGCAGGCCTTCGACAACACCGACGCTGAGAAGTGAGGGCGAAGACATCACAGCCTTCCGTTGCAGATTTCTGTGGAGGCGCTTTCCGACCGGTCGGGAAACCGAGGTCGATCATACCACACCGGGATACTAATCGGCGATGCGGGTCGCAGCCGAGCGCGGAAGGCAACCCCCGCTCCGGCTCCTCCTCGGACTCTGGCGGCAGGGGGACGACCCAAGCCCGCCTTGCCGCCCTCGCGCGCCGTGTGCGGGGTGTCCTTGCGGACCACATAGCCCGCACACGGCACACTCCGACGGCGACGGCGCGAAAGGCAGGGGAGGGCATTTCATTCGGCAAGATGAAGTCGCCGCACCGGGTCAAACCGGGCAGCTCAGAGACTTGCCACCACGCAAGGGACGTGAGGTTTGCCGGCCGTGGCGGTAACGCGCAAGCGAGCTGTGCCCGCCAAAAGCCGATGGCCAATGTACCGCGGATCCGAGAACGGCGTGAGGAGCAGCGAGCGGTACATGAAATCAAGCCACTCGGCCTCCTCCAGCAGGTGAAAGCCGTAATAGTGATAGGATTGTCCGCTTTCCAAGATGACCCCGTCGGCCTGCCCCAACATCCTCATCGCGTTAGTGACGAGGGCGAGGCTTCGGTCGGAGGGGGTCAGACGGAAGTCCATCATGGGGATGTGACGAACGGCCTGATCCCGCCGACGGACCACACGAGAGCACACCAGCAGGCTGACGTTCGGAGTGGCCTGGAGCTGGCTCAGCTTGTCGCTCAGCCAGTCTTCGACCCGCTCGGACGCCACCGGTTCCCGGCCGTCGGCTTCGACGGACTCGGTGTGGGTGATAATCCTCCGCAGCATGGCTTCGTGGTCGCCAGTCTGAGCTTCCTCGAACAGCCCCCCCCAGCCCATCTTCCAGGCCGGGTCGTCGGAGGGCACCGCCGGCCGCGGCCTGACTCGGCTGGTGTTGAAGTGGCCGAACGTGACCACCCACCCCGGCCCGAGCACGTGCCGGGCGATGTGATCGACCACCTGAACGGCATTCGCGTGCCACAAGTTCGCCGCAGACATTTCGGCCGTCGGAGTTCAGGAAGGGGCCGGAAGGTCATTCTACGTCTTGATGGGCAACTTCCGAAAGCCGAGGTAGCCACCAATGCCCAGCATGACCGCGCCCACCGCCTTTGCCACCCACAAGGCGGTGGTGCCGTGCCAGTAGGGCGATTGCTCAGAGGGGGTTCCGAACCAGCGATCAAGCAGTGCGGAATCCAACGAGAGAACGATCGGGCCTCCCACCAGCAACGCCAGAGTCAGGAAGAGCAGGCTTCGATTCGGGCGGACTTCCACCACGCCGCCCAGCTCCGATGACACGCACTCGTCGCCCGAGCCAACGCCCGCTTCGAACAGGCTGAAGTCCACTTGGAACAAGTTCTTGACGGCGACGAGGAATTCCACCTCGGTGCCATCCGCGCTCTGCCTGATGAACGGCCCGACCACGCCGATCAGGTCCGGCTTTGTCACAAGCCGGATCGCGCGGGTCACCGCCTTCGGGCCGACGCGGCATTCCAGAGCCAGCTCGTAGGATTTTCCGCCGGCTAGCTTCCAGCGGGGTCGCCGGCCCTGATCGTGAGTCGCCATGGGGAAGGGCGAGTCGCCACGCTGTTTGGCTGCGGCCGGAGGCTTGAACCGTATGAAGTACGAGTCGTTCAGTCCCTTCAGCGCCCGAAGGTAGTTCACCAAAGAGTACCAGTATCTCGCCCAAGGCGACCAGAAGTCGTTCGGCAGGCACTCCGACGCGGATCGCACGAAGATGTTCGGCACCCCCCGGAGAGGGTCGGAGATCTTCGTTCTCGGCCGGTTAGGGTTGCCGTTGACGAAAGCTTGAAAGTCCTCGACCCTCTTAACGTGTTCGTCCGCCGAGTAGTTGAACGCGTCCAGTAGTCGGATGCGGAGGGTCAGTCCCTCGGCGAGGTCCTTGGTTGCGGTGAGGATTGTGCCGCGGCGCACCGGATGGTAGCGGTAATAGGTGTCGGTTTCCTTGTCGTAAACCGGTTCGCAGAAAACAATAACGGCAGGATGGTTTTCCAGTTTTTCTTTGATGTCTGAAAGCAGGTCTGGTGGGACGTAACTCTTCTTGTACCCGAACTCGATGGTCCACTGGTCCGCCAGGCAGCAGGCGTTCAACAGATCCCTCTTGTAGAGGGTCTCTTTGGTGGTGGTGAACAGATAAATCGTCTCCATCGGAGCCGCTCCTGTCACGTCGCCTGCCCGCCCGTGACCGGAGGGCGAGGCCGCCGCCGGTCCAGCGGGAACATCAGAAGCTTGAGCGGCACGAGCGGGCAGTCCGTCCGCCGCACCCGTCCGCCCAGCCGCTCGGCAAGATCGTCGTACCGTGCCGTCCCATATCGCGCGACCAGCTCGCGGTTGGTCACCGGCACCCCGTCCACGAAGACGTACCGCCCCTTCCTCTCGTCACCGAAGTACGACCAGTTGGCGGCGAGATAGCTGGCCCCTGCGAACCCGAGGTTCGGGTCCAGATAGGTGATCAGCAGTCGTGTCGCCGGGCGATGCGCTCTGAGCCACCGGCAGGCGCGTGCGAAGGTGTAGGACCACGTGTTGCGGGGCGCGTTGCCCACCGTCACCTGTCGCGTGAGCACGAGGATCTGGTCCGGGCGGATGCCCGCGGGCAGTTGCGGCGTGAGGTGGTCCAGATCAAACGGCGCAAAGGAGAGGACGCAAGCCGGCGGTTGCCCGGGGGCGTGGAGGCCGAGGTGGACCCCTTCCGGGCGGGGGCTCGCCAAGTAGTGGAATTCCGAGTGGTACAGGCTGGCCAGTTCGACCGAGACAAGCCCAAGCTCGCAGCCCCCCAATTGGTCGGCGGCGATGTCCGGCGTGTCGTCCAGTAGCTCCACCGCGCGATGCACGCTTTCGGTGATCGCCTCCGCCTCCAGGCGAGCCGACACGGCATCCCAATCGGCACCGAAAAGCAGTTCCCGCAGACGCAGTTTCGGGCGGACGATCCGGCCGACCCACTGGTGAAGGGTGTAGGGCGGACCCTCGACGCCACTGTCAGCCTGACGACTCAAGGTAGTGGTCATGGAATTGTGACGAGGGTGGTTGGGCTGACTCGTTCACCTTACCCGCAGAACGTTACCCCGAACACCTTCTTTTCGCCAGCTTCGATTTAGCGAGAGCGGTTGGGATCGATTCAGTCGCCCCGCCCCCACTTTTCGAGCGGCATAACCGAGAGGGGATGGCAGAGAAGTGGCAGAGAACCTGTTCCAAACCGGCAGAGAACGCGCTACAATGTGAGGATTGAACCGCCGGGCGGTTCTTTGCCGGATGCTGCAAACCCAGCGTTTTTCGAGTGGGCAGTCCCGGGGTTGAACCGGGGACCTAGCGATTTTCAGTCGATCACATCGCAGAACGGATTTCCTAAATGAAGGCTGACTTGAGAGAGGTCTGGAGGGTCTCCTCGTGACCCTCCCTCAGTCCACCTGACAGCAACGAAAGGCGGACAATCCCACCCGAGTACGAGGTGAGCGCCACCCCGTGCCGGCCGAAATGCTCTCGCACACGCTCGGGTGAAGAAGCCCGTACGTTGGGGTCGGTCGCTTCGAGCAGCAGGATCGACGAGCGGAGGGTTCGTGACGGAAGCAACGGTGACCACCCGGCGTCCTCTGCCAGCGCCGCCAAGTTGGATGGGTCGATCAGCTTGACGGCCGGGCAAGCGGACGCGTCCTCTACCGCGCCGTGAGCGGTGAACAGGGGCAGTAGGGCCACCGTCTCGGCCGCCGGTTCGGATAGACCCGACTGCACCCGCGTCGTGAACCGCAGCAGCGGGTCGTCGATCACTCCCGCCTCGGTCAGTGCAGCCAAGCGGGTGTCGATCATCTCCCGTGATTTCGCCCGCCCGTACACGGCGAGGGCGAGTGGGTGGGCCGCTCCCAGCCACTTGTGGCACCCGGCCAGGTACAGGTCGCAGTGTTCGCCGCCCAGATCGGTCGGCAGGTGGTTCAACTCTTGCGACCCGTCCACCGCCACGAACCACGGTTCACGCACCACTGCCACCTCGCGGGCAATCCGGCCCACCGGCAGGCGGACGCCCAAGTTGCTCACCGCTGACAGGAACAGCCCGTCGCACCCGGAACGCCGGTAGCACTCGCGGATCACGCCCACCACCTCATCCTCGTCCCAGCCGTGGCGGAGGACGCCGTCTCGCACCGTCGCCACCGTCACCTGCCGCTCCCGTCGGCTCGCGGTCTCGGTCAGAATGGCGTGCCAGCCGGGCCAGCCCAGATCGGTCACCAGCACGTTCCGGCACGGGCCGAACATGAGCCGGGATGCCAGCGTCATCAACTGCGCTGAGCGGTGGGCGATCAGAACGGGTAGGTCGGAGTGGACGCCGGTCAGTCGGCGGAGGCGGTCCTTGAGCCCAGCCACCCCGCGCCAGCCGGCCAGTCCGGGGTATCGGTCGCAGACATCGGGCGGCCAGTCGCCGGCACCGGCCGTGAGGAAGGCGTCGAAGAACGGGGAGCCGCCTTCGTCGGCGGCCAGCCGAGCGAAGCACTCGCTGGCCTGCCGCGCCGCCGGGACCAAGCGACCGAGTTTGGCGGTGTCCAGGTACAGACGGGTCGGCTCGCGAGCCAACTCCGACTCACGGACCACCAGCACCCGGAGCCCGTGGTTGTGCTGCTCTTTCACCCACGGGAAGATCGCCGGGAGTGGGAGCAATTCGCCTGCCGGCCACAGTTCGTCCCGGAGGAGGACGATCCGCTCAATCAGGAGGCCGTCCTCGGCGGCCTCGAAGTTCACCCGCATGCTCTGCCGGCCGGGGGCGTCCTGCCAGTAGTCGGCCGACCGCACCCACGCCACCGATCGGTACTCCCGCAGGCCCGGCGTTTTCAACAGCCGCTCGTACAGGGTGCGCCACCCCTCGGTGAGGGCGAACGTCACCTTCCCCTGGGCCAGACCACCGATTTGGTCCGTGACCGAAACGAACTTCTCCAGCGCAGCATCCCGGAGCAGCGGGTCGGATTGGCGAGCGATGGCGGTGAGCCCGTCGCACAGGGCGCGGTACAGGCGAAAGAGCTCGGGGTCAGCGGCGAGAGCAAGCGGCACACCCAGGCTCTCGACGGTCGCGTTCCGCCGCTGCTCTCGCGTGTCTTCCTGCCCGAGGTAAGCGAGGAACAGCCCGCCGACGACGCTGATGAAACACCCCAGGACGGCGAGTTGGGCGTTCTGCGGTCCGAACGCCGCGACCAGCCCCATGAGCACCGACCCGACCACCGCCGTGGCCAGGAAGCGGAAGCTCAACAGGGCCGACTTACGGCGGAAGGGCTTGTCCTCGCGTGACATGGGGCGCAAGGTAGGCCGCCCCCGCGGCGAAGGCAAGCAGGAATGCACCACTGCAAGTCGGCCAATCTCACAGTCCGGCCGGTTGTGCGGCGGGAGAACAGCCGGTATATTCAGCCCGCCGTCATCGCGATTGTCGTGGCGGCACAGCAACCACCCACTCGGGCGATCTCCGGGGAGAAGTATGACCGGCTTCTACATGGTCGAGCGGCTCGGTGCGTGGCAAGTCGGCGAGGATCCCGACGCCGGGCCGGTCGAGTTCAAACTGTTCTTCCCCGACCGCGCGAAAGACCCAACCCAGTACGATTTGCGGGACGGCCGCCCGACCTACGGCGACCCGCAGATAACCGCCATCCAAGTCGTCGGCGACTTCATGCCGCACCTCGGGCTGACGGCGTGGGAACGGGCGACCGCGCCGGCCATGACCAAGGCGGCCCACGCCAAGGGCTGGGTCTGGAGCTACCGCACCCCCACGCCGTTGCCCGCCGGGTTCTACGAGTACAAGTACCTCGTCACCTTCGCCAACGGGGCCAAGCGGTTGGTCAGCGACCCGTGCACCCGGTACGGCGGGAAGGAGAACCAGAACGCCGCCGTGGTCGTCGGCGGGAGCACCGCGGCCGAGACGCCCATCACCCCGGTGGCCGGTGGCCGCAAGCATCTCCGCGACCTGGTCGTCTACGAGTTGATGGTCGACGACTTCACCGACGAGTACCGCGGCTACCGGGCACCGCTCGACGCCGTCCGGGACAAGCTCGACTACCTGCAGAAGGAACTCGGCGTCACCGCCATCCTGTTCCTGCCGTGGAGCACCTGGCCGGGCAACGGGTTCAGCTGGGGGTACACCCCGAGCCAGTACTTCGCCGTCGAGTACCGCTACGCCAACCAGCTCAACGCCCCGGCCGAGAAGCTGGCCCTGCTCGCCGCCCTGATCGACGACTGCCACACGCGGGGCCTGCACGTCATCATGGACGGGGTGTTCAACCACGTCGGGGACGTGGACGCCTCCGACGAGATCGCCGACGGGTTCCCGTACCGCTGGCTGTACCAGGACCAGGAGGACTCGCCGTACGCCGGCGCGTTCGGCGGCACCTTCCCCGGCCTGCTCGACCTGGACTACCACAACGGCTGCACCCAGCAGTTCATCGGCGACGTGTGCCGGTACTGGATCGACGAGTTCAAGATCGACGGCATCCGGTTCGACAACACCACCAACTTTTACGTCTCGGGGGACGACCGCGGCCTGCCGATGCTGCTTCGTGACATCCGGGCCCACGTCGGCGACGCG
>JANNVG010000050.1:0-4628 GCA_031414395.1 Fimbriiglobus sp. | reverse complement strand
CCCCCCCCGCGGGCCCGCGGCTCGTCACACGTCCGCCATCATCGGCGACGACATCAGATAATCCGCCGTCGCCCGGTTGCACGACAGGGCCACGTTGTGCACCACCGACACCCGCAGCAGTGCCTTCACGTCCGGGTCGTGCGGCTGGGCGGCGAGCGGATCCCAGAAGAAGATGAGCACGTCGAGCCGCCCTTCGGCGATGGCCGCACCGATCTGCAAATCCCCGCCGAGCGGCCCGCTCAGGTAGCGATGAACACTCAGCCCGAGGTGCGCAATGAGCAGCCCGCCGGTGGTGCCGGTGGCGAACAGCTCGTGGCGTGCCAGGGCCGTCTGGTGGGTGGTCGCCCACTCCAACAGCTCGGCCTTCTTGGCGTCGTGCGCGACGAGCGCGATCCGCTTGCGGGCCGGGGGCATGGGTGTCACTTGCTGAGGGTGGTGAGCAGTCGTTCGAAGACGGCCCGACGGCGACGACCACTGCCGCGAGCCGCTTCCAACAACTCGGCGAGTTTGCCATAGAACGGTTGCCCGATGTCTTGCTCCGTCTTGGCGACCACGAACCCGCGGTCGTTCAGAATCTGAACGCGGATGTACCCGACGTACTGCTTGCTGTCGTCGTCGGTCCGTTCGATCCGCTCCCCCTGCCGCACCTCAACGATCACGTCTCCGAAATTCACCCGGAACTCGTCCCCCGCGGACAAGCTGGACAGGTCTTCCCAACTCACCTTGCCGGCGTGTGTTTGTGCCACGAGCCGGTCGATGACTTCCGCGAACTCGTTATCCATGCCCACCCTCCGGCTTCGGTTCGTTGTGTGTGCCGACGGTCAGCCGACCTCGGACGCGCTCCAGACCGCTGATCGCGTGAACCAGCTTCTCGACCTGCTCCTTCGGCATGTGACCACGGTTCTTCGCGGACCGGGCGTGTTCACGGGTGGTGAGGAGTAGGCCGTTCAACTCGGCCAATCGGCTCGTCAATTCCTTGCGTTCGTCCGCCGTCAGTCGTGGGTTCGACGAGATCCGCGCGAGGGCGGTTGCCGCGTCGCCCAGCCGGAGTTGGCCTTTGTCCCAATCCTTCTCGTTGATCGCGCGATCCGCTTCCCGCAGAAATCGCACGGCGTCGGCCAGATCGCCACCCAACACCAGTTGGGCCACGCGGTCCACGGCTTCGTCGGCCGCCTTGCGGAAGTCGGCCCGCAACTGCTTCCGGGCCAAGAACCAAGCGTACCAGATCGAAACGATGCCCAACGTCAAGCCGATGACGCCCAGTGCATCATACACTGTCGGCGGCTTCCAGAACCCGTCGGCGTCGGCGAACATGGTCAGTCCCCCCGCACCCGCCTCACCACGTCCGCCGGGGCCACCTCGTAGCTGAACGGTTCCATGCTGGCGGCGGCCCGGCCCTGCGAGAGCGACCGCACCTCGTTGGCATACGTGAACAGCTTCTCCAGCGGCACCTTGGCGATGACCTCGGCCATCGAGTCGCCCTTCGTCTCCTCGATCTGCCCGCCCCGCTTGGCCAGGTCGCCGGTCACGTTGCCGAGGAACTCGCTCGGCGTCGTCACCGTCACCTTCATGATCGGCTCCATCAGGTCCAGGTTGTGCTCGCACGCCTGACGGAAGGCCCGCGCCGCCGCCACCGCGAACGCCGTCTCGTCGCTCAGCGCCGGGTCGAACTTGGCGTCGGTGACGGTGGCTTGCAGGTGCATCATCGGGTAGCCGAACTCGCCCGTCTGGCAGGCGTCCATCAGCCCCCGCTCGGCGGCGGCGGCGAGGACCGCCGGCAGGCCGTCGCCCGGCACGGCGTACTTCACCAGCACCGGCTTCTCGATCGGGAAGTTGGTGAACGACACCCGCAGCACGGCGAACGTCTGCTTCTCGCCCAGCCGCTCGACCGTCACCTCCACCACCTTCCCCGCCTTCAGCTTCTCGCGGTAGCTCACCCGCGGCTTGCCCACTCGCACCTTCAGTTTGAAGTCGCGCTCGAGCCGGTGCTTCTTCACTTCCAGGTGCAGCGTGCCCATGCCGCTCATGAGCGTCTGCCCGGTGTCCTTGCTCTCCAGCACTTTGAACGTCGGGTCTTCCAGTTGCAGCATGTCGAGGGCGTTGGCCAACTTGTCTTTGTCGTTGCCGCTCTCGGGTTCGATGGACTGACTCACCACCGCGTCGGCGAACGAAATCGGTTCGAGCAGGATCGGGTGCTGGGTGTCGCACAGGGTGTCGCCCGTCACGGACTCCTTCAGCCCGACGACGGCCACGATGTCGCCGGCCGGGGCGCTGTCCACCTCTTCCAGGCCCTTGTTCGGGTCGGCGTGGACGTGGAACAGCTTGGCCACGTTCTCCTTCATGTCCTTGCCGGTGTTGAACGCCCGCAGGTTCGGCCGCAGTGTGCCGCTGTACACGCGGATGAAGAAGCGGTGCCCGCTCGGGTGCCACGCGGCCTTGAACACCAGCCCGCAGAACGGCTCCTTCGGGTCGGGCTTCCGGGTCTCCACCTTGTTCGGGTGCTTCGGGTTGGTGCCCACCACCGGCGGGCGGTCGAGCGGGCTGGGCAGGTAGTACGTGACGGCGTCGAGCAGCGGCTGAATGCCCAGGTGTTCGCGGCCACTGCCGCACAGCACGGGGTAAATCTTCCGCGTGAGCGTCAGTTCGCGCACGAGCTGCCGTACCGTCTCGACGGCCGGTTCTTCGCCGTTGAGCACCGTCGAGGTGATGACGTCCTTGTCGTCGTGCTGCGTGAGGGCGTCGAACATCTCCTCCCGCCACTTGCGGAAGGTGTCTTGCTCCTCGTCCGGGATCGCCTCCACCCGCACCGTTTTGCCCAGGTCGCCGGTGTCGAAATAGAGGGCCTTCTGCTCGATCAGGTCGATCACGCCACTCAGCGGCTTGGGGCTGTACCCGTCCGACCCGGCGCCGATGGGGATGACGATCGGCACCGGCCGGCCGTGCGCGTCGTAGTCGGGCGTCAGGCGGTCGTGGATGGTCTTCAGGGTGCCGGCGAAGTCGGCGCCGACCACGTCCATCTTGTTGATGAACACCAGCCGCGGGACGGCGTACTTGTTCGCCTGCTTCCACACCGTCTCGCTCTGGGCTTCGACCCCCTTCTGGCCGTCGAACACGCACACGGCGCCGTCGAGGACGCGCAAACTCCGCTCCACCTCGGCGGTGAAGTCGACGTGCCCCGGCGTGTCGATCAGATTGACCGTGTACCCCTTCCACTCGAACGGGATGCACGCCGAGTAGATGGTGATGCCCCGCTCCTGCTCTTCCGGGTCGTAGTCGGTCTCGGTGTTCCCCTGGTCCACGCCGCCGAGCTTGTGCTTCACGCCGGAGTAGAACAGCAGGTGCTCGGTGGTGGTGGTTTTGCCGGCGTCGATGTGCGCGATCACCCCCAGGTTGCGGAACCTGGTCAGGTCGGGGTCGGAGGAGGAAGATTTCGCCATCGGGGCACCGGGGGGAAAAGAATTAACCACAGAGGCACAGAGGCACAGAGAAGAGGAAGACGAGGAGAATTCGAATTCTCACTCAATGTCTTCGTCTTCTCTGTGCCTCTGTGCCTCTGTGGTTAGTCGTGTGAACGCGGGCTTACCACGCGAAGTGGCTGAACGCCTTGTTCGCTTCGGCCATCTTGACCGTCTGTTCCCGCTTGGCCATCGCTTCCCCTTCGCGGCGGGCGGCGGCGATCAGTTCGTCGGCCAGCCGCAGGTAGGTGGGGCGACCGCTCTTGCCGCGGATGGCGACGAGCAGCCAGCGGATGGCCAGCGACTGCTGCCGCAGGGCCTTCACCTGCATGGGCACCTGGTAGTTCGCCCCGCCCACCCGCCGGCTCCGCACTTCGAGCGTCGGCTTCACGTTGTTGATGGCGTCGGTGAACACCTGGAGGGGGTCCACGTCGGGGATCCGCTTGCGGATGAGTTCCATCGCGTCGTAGAACACGCGGGTGGCGGTCGCCTTCTTGCCGCCGTGCATCAGGCAGTTGATGAACTTGCTGACCAGCAGCGAGTTGAACCGGATGTCCGGTTTGATCATCGTGTGGCCGGCGGTACGGGTCTTCGTGGCCATTCGGAAAGTTCCAGGTTCAAGTCAAACAGCACGACCGCACCACTTAACACACACGACCGTTCCACCGGCCCGCGATCCCGGCCAAGAGTCAACTTGGAACCTGGAACCTGGAACGGCTCGCGTTACTTCCCTTCGCTCTTCGCCCCGTACTTCGAGCGGGCCTGCTGGCGGCCTTGCACGCCCTGGCAGTCGAGCACCCCGCGGACGATGTGGTATCGCACGCCGGGCAGGTCGCGCACCCGCCCTCCGCGGACGAGGACGATGCTGTGCTCTTGCAGGTTGTGCCCTTCCCCGCCGATGTACGCCGTCACCTCGATGCCGTTGGACAGCCGCACGCGGGCCACCTTCCGCAGGGCCGAGTTCGGCTTCTTCGGGGTCATCGTCTTGACCACCGTACACACGCCCCGCTTCTGCGGGCAGCCTTGCATGGCGGGGTGCTTCGACTTGCTCCGCTGGGGCACCCGCGGCTTCTTCACCAGTTGGTTGATCGTCGGCATACTGTTTCAACCCGCTCCGGGGACATCCGCCGGGTGGCGGTCGAGGGAGAACAACCATTTAAGCAAAGATTCCGC
>JANNVG010000049.1:0-1897 GCA_031414395.1 Fimbriiglobus sp. | reverse complement strand
CCCCCGCCCCCCCCCCCCCCCCCCCCCGGCGCCACCCACCCTACAAAAGCTGACGGAACCTACCGGTTTCGGACGCCCGCAGTTCCCATGACCGAGATCCCCATGCCGAAGCTCCTGCCGAACATCCAATCGCCGGCCGACCTGCACGCCTTCACCGACGAGCAGTTGGCCGACCTCACCCAGGAGATTCGCAACGAGCTGGTGCGGGTGCTCACCACCCGGTCGGCGCACTTCGCCAGCAACTTGGGCGTGGTCGAGTTGTGCCTCGCGCTGCACCTGAACTACGACTTCAGCAAAGACCGCCTCATCTGGGACACCGGCCACCAGGTCTACCCGCACAAGCTCATCACCGGGCGGTTCGACAAGTTCCAGACGATCCGCACGAAGGGCGGGCTGATGGGCTTCCCGAACCCGGCCGAGTCGCCCTACGACCTGTTCTGCACCGGGCACGCCGGGGCGAGCGTGAGCACCATTTCCGGCCTGAAAGCGGGGGATGATTTGCTCGGCCAGACCGACCGCAAAGCCGTGGCGGTGATCGGCGACGGGGCCTTCCCGTGCGGCATGGTGTACGAGGCGTTCAACAACATCCACGGCATGAACCAGAACGTGCTGGTGGTGCTGAACGACAACCAGATGGGCATCTGCCCCCGCACCGGCGGGCTGGCCAAGCACCTCGACCAGTACCGCATGACCGACTTCTACCAGGGCGGGAAGAAGACCCTGAACGACATCCTGAAGGCGATCCCGGTGATCGGCGAGCCGGCTCGCGCCAGCCTGGAGGGGTTCCGCGACGCGGCCAAGAAGTACCTGAAGGGCGGCGGGCTGTTCGAGGAGATGGGCTTCCGCTACTTCGGCCCGGTGGACGGCCACGACCTGAAAGGGCTGCGGAAGATCCTGAAGGACTTGAAGAACCAGAAAGGCCCGCTGCTGCTGCACATCTTCACCAACAAGGGGCACGGCGTGCAGCAGGCGGCCGACGACCCGGTGACGTTCCACAGCCCCGGCATTTTTGAAGACGTGGGCGAGGGGAACACGAATATCCGCGTGAAGAAGGGCGGCGGCAAGACGTACACGGACGTGATGTCGGGGGCCATTCACAACGCGCTGAAGGCCGACCCGAAGACGTGCGTGCTGACTGCCGCCATGTGCCAGGGGAACAAGCTGGAGAAGGTGCGGGAGGAACTGCCCAAGCAGTTCTTCGACACCGGCATCTGCGAGAGCCACGCCGTCGCGTTCGCGGCGGGTATGGCGAAGGCCGGGGCACGGCCCATCGTGAACATCTACAGCACCTTCCTGCAACGCAGCTTCGACCAGATCTTCCAGGAAGTCTGCCTGCAAAACCTGCCGGTGGTGTTCACACTCGACCGCGCGGGAGTGGTCGGACCGGACGGCCCGACGCACCACGGCAACTTCGACATCCCGTACATGCGGGTGTTCCCGAACATGACGTGCCTCGCCCCCGCCGACGAACTGGACGTCGAGCCGATGCTGCAATGGGCACTCGCCCAGCCGGGGCCGACGAGCCTCCGCTACCCGCGGGCGAACGCCGAAATCCTCCCCCGCCCGTCGAACGCGCCACGCCCCATCGAGCGCGGCAAGGCCGAAGTGCTGCTCGAAGGGGACGACGGCTGCTTCCTGGCGTTCGGCGGGATCGCCGCCGCGTGCGTGGCCGCCGCCAAGAACCTCCGCGAGGACGGGCTGAACTTCGGCGTCATCTCCGCCCGGTTCGTCAAGCCGCTCGACACCGACACTGTGCTGGGGGTGATTGAAAACCTGCCGCTGGTGGTGACGGTGGAAGAGGGCACGCGGGAAGGCGGGTTCGGGTCGGCCGTTCTGGAAGCGGCGAACGCGGCGGGGCTGGACACGCGGAACGTGCTGCGGCTGGCCTACCCGGACA
>JANNVG010000048.1:0-3460 GCA_031414395.1 Fimbriiglobus sp. | reverse complement strand
CGGTGCGGATGCGGGCGATGTCCCGCTTGGCCTTCTTGATCTCGCTCGGCGTCTCCAGCCGGTCGGTGGCCGACTGGAACCGCAACTGGAACAAGTGCTTTTCCGTGTCCTTGAGGGTGAGCGCGAGTTGCTCGTCGCTCTGCCCGGTCAGGTCGGTCGTCTTCATGGTAGTCTCCCGCTCCCGCGATGCCTACGAGCCGCGACCGCGAGGGAGCGGTCTGGTGGTCTTGTGGAAACCCAGGAGCCGCTGCCTCGCGGTCGCGGCTCGTCCGACTGTTTACACGTTGGGCCGGCGGGTGACGAACCGGCACTTGAACGGCATCTTGTACGCCACCTTGGCCAGGGCCTCTTTCGCCTGGGCTTCCGGGATGCCGCCGATCTCGAACAGGATCAAGCCGGCCTTCACCACCGCGGCCCAGTACTCCGGCTCGCCCTTGCCCTTGCCCATCCGCGTCTCGGCCGGGATGCTGGTCACGCTCTTGTGCGGGAACACCCGCATGTAGTAGCGGCCTTCGCCGGACACGAACCGGGTGATGGTGACGCGGGCGGCCTCGATCGTCTGGGCCGACATCCACCCGCCTTCGAGGGACTGGAGGCCGAAGTCGCCGTAGGCGACGTAGTTGCCCCGCTGGGCGTTGCCCTTGATGGCGCCGTTGTACTTCTTCTTGGCCGCCAGCCCGCGGATCACCCCGCGCTGGACTTTGCGGTACTTCACCCGCTTCGGCATTTTGATCGACATCGCACAGCTCTCTTCTGTAGCCGGCCTCTGTGAGGCCGGGTGTGGGGACCGGCCTCACAGAGGCCGGCTACAGTCTGCTACTTTACCC
This sequence comes from Fimbriiglobus sp., assembly GCA_031414395.1. Lineage (GTDB taxonomy): Bacteria > Planctomycetota > Planctomycetia > Gemmatales > Gemmataceae > JALHQU01. The sequence goes on along the minus strand of JANNVG010000048.1, from coordinate 2,633 downwards.
GCGGCGGCGGCGGGTGGACTTCCGCTGCCCGGCGGCGGAGGTGTCGGTCGTGTCGTTGATCTCGCCGGTCACGAAGTCGCCGTTGTTCACCCACACCTTGATGCCGATGTTCCCCTGCGGGGTGCTGGCCTCGCTGAACCCGTAGTCCACTTTCGCCTTCAGGGTGGACAACGGGATGCTGCCCTCCATCGCCTTCTCGCAGCGGGCCATTTCGGCCCCGCCCAGCCGCCCGCTCAGTTGCAGCTTCACGCCCTTCGCCCCGCCCTCCATCGCCCGCTGGATGGCATTCTTCATGGTGCGGCGGAAGCTGCTCCGCTTCTCCAGTTGCTCGGCGATGTCTTCGCTGATGATCTGGGCGTCGATCTCGGGGCGGGTCACTTCGATCGTCTTCACGTCGATGTGCCGGCGGGTGAGCTTCTCGAGCGCCTTGGTCATCTTGTCGATCTTCTCGCCCTTCTTGCCGATGATCGCCCCGATGCGGCTGCTGAACACGAACACCGTCACCCGCTCGCGGGTCCGCTCGATGCGGATCTTGGCGATGCCCGGCCGCTGCTCCTTCCGCTCCTTCGTGCGGGTCAGGTAGCTGTAGATGAACTTGCGGATGCTGTGGTCTTCGAGCAGCAGCTCCGGGAAGTCCTGCTTGTTGGCGAACCACGCCGACTGCCAGTCGGTCATGATGCCGGTGCGGAACCCGGTGGGGCGAACTTTCTGGCCCATAATCCTAGCCCTTCAGGGGGTCACGCGGTCGGTTGGGGGGTGGTCGTGTCGGCGGTCGGCAGGGCCGGGGCGCCGGCCACCGGGGTGGGGGCGGGGACCGCGGCGGCCGTCTGCGTCGGGGCGGCGGTGGCGGCGTCGAGCGCCTCCTGGTCCACCACCGTGACGATGATGTGGGCCAGCCGCCGCTTGATGCCGAAGGCGGTGCCGCGGGCGCGGGGCTGGATCCGCTTGAACATCGGCGCGCCGTCGATGCGGATCTCGGACACCACCAGGTCTTCCACGCTGCGGGCGCCTTGGTCGGTGGCGTTGCCGACGGCGCTCTTGACCACCGCCTCGATCAGGCGGGCGCCGCGGTTGGGCATGAACTTGAGGGCCTCGATGGCCTCGTCCACGTTCATCCCGCGGATCATCGACGCGAGCGGCCGCATCTTCCGCGGGGCGACGTCGGCGTAGCGGTGTTTGGCTGTGTAAATCATCGTCGGGCCCCTAGTCATTGCCATTCGTCACCAGTCGTCCGCGCTCACCGCACGCACCGGCGACTCGTGACTGAGGACGAGCGACCAGTGACTCATGACTGCCAACCTACTTGCCGGCGGGCGCCGCCTTCTTGCCGGACGTGTGCCCGCGGAAGGTGCGGGTGGGGGAGAACTCGCCCAGCTTGTGCCCCACCATCTCTTCCGTCACGTACACCTTGTTGAAGTTCTTGCCGTTGTGCACGAGGAACGTCTGCCCGATGAACTCGGGGACGATGACCGCCTCGCGGAACCACGTCTTGATCGGCTCTTTGCCCTTGCCAAGCTTGTCCACCTTGCCGAGCAGGCGGACGGTGGACTCGGACTCGTAAGGGTTCTTTCTCCGCGGCATCGCATCCCCTCAAGTGGCCAGTAGTCACTGGCCGGTGACCCGAACCGGACGCACCCCGTCCGGTGTTCCACGCCGGCCACTGGCCCACCGGCCAGTGGCCACTCGCCGTTACCCGTTGTGCTTCTGGAACGGCCCGGCCGGCCGGCGGCGGACGATGGCCGAGTTCGACGGCTTCTTGTCGCTGCGGGTCTTCCCGCCCTTGGCCAGCACCCCGCTCGGCCCCTTCGGGTGGCCGCCGCTCTTGCTCCGCCCTTCGCCCCCGCCCATCGGGTGGTCGGTCGGGTTCATGGCCATGCCGCGGTTGTGCGGCTTGCGGCCCATCCACCGCTTGCGGCCGGCCTTGCCCAGGCTGATGTTCATGTGGTCGGCGTTGGACACCGTGCCGATGGTCGCCCGGCACTTCTCCGACACCTTTCGCACTTCCCCGCTGGGCATGGTGAGGAGGGCCTGGCCCTTGTCGCGGGCGCTCAGGGTGGCGCTGCACCCGGCGCTGCGGCAGATCTGTCCGCCCCGGCCGGGGGTGAACTCGATGTTGTGGATGGCCAGGCCGATCGGGATCTTGGACAGCGGCATGCAGTTGCCCGGCTTCGGCTCGACGGCCTCGCCGCTCTGCACCACGTCGCCCGCCTTCAGCCCGTCCGGGGCCAGGATGTACGCCTTCGTCTGCAACTCGTCCTTGTACTGGAGGAGGGCGACGCGGGCCGACCGGCACGGGGCGTACTCGACGCTCAGCACCACCGCCTCGATGCCGTCCTTCTTCCGCTTGAAGTCCACTACCCGCATCATCTGCTTGTGGCCGCCCCCGCGGAAGCGGCTGGTGACGATCCCCTGGAAGTTCCGCCCGCCCGTCTTCCGCGCCCGCACCAGCAGCGGCTTGTACGGGGCGTTCACCTTCGGGGTGGTACAGTCGGCGAAGTCCGACACGCTCCCGGCCCGGCGGCCGGCGGAGGTCGGGTTGTAGTTGCGGATGCCCATCGGGTGAGTCCTTAGTAGGGGGGGGGGGGTTGGGGCAGCAACCCCCCCCCCCCCCCAGTCACCCACCGCGGGGGGGG
>JANNVG010000047.1:0-6348 GCA_031414395.1 Fimbriiglobus sp. | reverse complement strand
TTGTGTCTCCACCCCCTCACCCCTAACCCCTCTCCCTCAGCGGGGAGAGGGGGACCAGATCAGCCCGTCTCCAGCACCTTCACCTGGGACAGCACGTCCTTCACCACGTCGGACACCTCGCGGCCCTCGATGGCCGCCTCCGGCCGCATGATGATGCGGTGGCCGAGCACGCCGAACGCCACCTTCTGCACGTCCTCGTGCGTCACATAGTGCCGCCCGCGCAGCGCCGCCCGCGCCCGCGCGCACCGCAGCATACTGAGCGCCGCCCGCGGGCTGGCCCCGAGCGCCACGTCCGGGTGGTTTCGCGTGGCCTCGGCCAACTCCACGATGTACCGATACAGCGACTCCTTGCCGTACACGAACTGCAACTTGGCCTGCAGCGCGAGGATGGTGTCGGGGGTGAACATGGGCTGCGGGTCGGCGGGCGGGCGGCCGTGCAACTTCAGCATGTTCACCTCGTTCTCGAACCCCGGATAGCCCATCTCGATGCGGAGCAGGAAGCGGTCGAGTTGGGCCTCCGGCAGGCGGTACACGCCCTCCTGCTCGACCGGGTTTTGCGTGGCCATCACCATGAACGGCCGCGGCAACGGGAGGGTCGCGCCGTCCACCGTTACCTGATACTCCTGCATGGCTTCGAGGAGGGCGGATTGCGTCTTGGCCGGGGCGCGGTTGATCTCGTCGGCCAGCAGCACCTGGCAGAAGATCGGCCCCTTCCGCAACACGAACTCGGTCTTCTGGCGGTCGAGGATGCTGGTGCCGGTCACGTCGGACGGCAGCAGGTCGGGGGTGAACTGCACCCGCTGGAAGTCGCACCCGAGCAGCCGGGCGAACACTTTGGACAGGGTCGTTTTCGCCACCCCCGGCACGCCTTCCAGCAGCACGTGCCCGGACGCCAGAAGGGCGATGAGCAGTTGCTCGGTCACGCCCTCCACGCCGACCACCACCGTGGCCACCTGCTTGGCCACCTGCTGGTACAGTTCGGCGGCGGTGGCGGCCAACTCGCGGGCCGGCGCGGTGTCGGGGGCGTTGTCGGGCGGGGCGGCGATGCGAGAGGCGATAGCCAGGGCACGGTCGTTCGTCATGATGCGGCGTCTCGCGGTCGTGTGCGTGGTCTGCTCGCTCCGCGAGCGGAATCGGTTGATTGTCGCTCCGCGAGCGGCTGCCTGAAACCCGCTCGCGGAGCGAGCAGAGCACACCGCTAGGGGGCAACGAACCGCCAGCGGTCGTCGTCGGCGGCGGCCCGCACCGCCGCCAGCAGGGGTTCCAGTTGCTTCCACCGCCCGTACCCGACGGGGGCGGAGGTGCGGACGACCGCCCACAGGGAGTGGATGGCTTCCCGGAGGAACTGCGGGCGGCCGACATCGAAGTCCAACGGCGGCAGTTTATCACTCGTGTATTCGCCCGGCAGCCCGCGATCTTGGAACAACTGCCGCACCACCGGCCGCAGCACCGGCGCGTAGTCGGCGCTGCGGAGCAGTTCCAGCCGGCGGTGTTCGATGCTCCCGACCGTCACGTCGGGGCCGAGCATGGCCGGGTCGCGGGGGATCGGGCGGAACTGTTTGCGATACCAGCCCGCCGCCGTCCGCCAGCGGACGAGCAGGTAGGTGATGCCCAGCAGGATGCCCGCCAGCACCGCGATGAGGATGCCCTTGTTGCCGTGAAACGCCGACAGCAGGCCGCGGTTCATGACGTCGTTCCGCTCGGCGTCGTCGATCGCCTTGTTGCCGGCGTCGGCGATCTTCTGCTGCAACTCCACGTCAAAGATGTCGGGCATGGGAATGGGCGGCACCGGCGGCATGGGCGGGCTGATGGGCACGGCCGAGAACTCGAACTCGTCGAACTTGGTCTTCGGCTCGCCGTTCTCGACGAACAGGCACTTGGTGCGCCCGCGGCCCTTCAGCCACTGCACGGTGTTGTTCGCCAGCTTCAGGTTGTCGGTCGGGTTGTTCTCGCGGCCGGAGGTGTAGATCATGCGGTTGGAGAACACGTCCGGGTCGGCCACCACCATGCACCGCACGGGCGTTCGGTTCTCGGCGGTGGCGAGGGCGAACGGCAGTTGGATGAGGCCGAGGTTGTTGATCGGCCGGCCGTTCACCGTGACAGTGGCACCGGACTGGAGTGTGGCCACCGGCACCAGCGGCACGCCCTGCGGCGACTTCGTGTTGAGCACGTAGGACGAGTCCAGCGTGGCCACCCGATCGAGGCCGCTGAACGGGCTGGTGCCGTTCACCTGGGTCGGGAAGGCGAGCGGGCGGTTCGGCAGGCCGTTGTCGATCACTTCGGGGGTGGTGTTCGTCACCCGACTGCCGGTGATTTTCACCTCGCCGCCGAGCGGGAAGTAGCTGCTCAGGGCCATCTCCGTGTCCGACGCGATCAGCACCGCCCCGCCGCGGGAGAGCGCCGCCCGACAGATTTCCGCCACCCGAATGCTGTTCGGGTCGCCGTGGACCACCACGATCAGGTTGGCGAAGTCGTAGTTGTTGCCGCGGATATCCTCCACCGCTTCCGGCTTGATGTTGTGGAAGTGCAACAGCCCGCGGAACAGCGTGGTGCTCGCGTCGTTCGCCGGCAGGGATTGCGGGCGCTGCGGCTGCTGGGCGACGATCGCGGGGGTGAGGAGGAGAATGGCGAGGAGGAGAACAGACCTCACCCCCCGTCCCCCTCTCCCAGGTGAGAGGGGGTGTTCAACTCGCGTGCGCCTCTGGTGTGCCGCGAGACGCAGGCGCGCACGAAACGTGCAACGCTCGCCGGCGTCTCGCGGCACACCGGAAACGATTTCCCCTTGAACACCCCCTCTCCCAGGGGCGAGGGGGACGGGGGGTGAGGTCATCACTCTGTTCACCCCGGCACCTCCGCCAGTTGGCACAGGTAGCCGCGGGCCTCGGCGATGTCGGCCGGGCTGATCGGCTCGTTCGCCGGCGAGTAGCGGGCGAGGGCGTACAGGCGGGCGAGCGGGTCGGCGAACGGGGCCGCGCCGGGCACGTTCTGGCGGAAGGCGTCGGCGATGGTCAGGTGGTTCCACACGCGGGCGCCGTCCCCGCAGATGAGCACCGACAGGTAGTCGAAGGCCTTCACCAGCGTGTCGCGGTCCACCACGTTCCGCGGGTCGATGGTCCACGCCCCCAGTCCGCCGACCGGCTTCGGCCCGTTCATCCGGGCCTGAATCTGCGGCCAGTACCGCCACAGGATGAACCCGCCGACGGCCGCCAGCAGCACGGCCACGAAGATGACGACGGGCCACGCCCCGGACGACAGGTCGAACCCGCCTCCGCCGCCACTCCCGAACCCGCCGCCGCCGCTCACCTGCGGCGGCTTCCACCCCGACCCCGCGTTCGGCGGGGGCGCGGTGTTCTGTTTCCAGTTGGTCACGTTCTTCCACCAACTCGGCGGGCCGTTCGACGTGCTGCTCTTCAGCCAGCTCACGAACCCGCTCTGCTGCTGACTATTTTGCCCGCCGCCGTTGTCCCACCACGGCTTGTTCGGGGTGTTCCCGTTCCCGCCGTTGTTCAACGGATTGTTCCCGTTCCCGCTGCCGTCCCAAGGGCTTTTACCCTCCCCGCTGAAGATGTCCACGAGCGACTGCTTCAACTCTGGCGTCTTGTCGATGTCGCCGAAGTTGTTTTCCCACAGGCTGACCGCCTGGTGGTACTCGGGCTTCCCCTGGGCCTTGTCTTCCGGCGTCTGCCACTCGATGGGCGTTGACCCCGGCGTCTGGCCGTTCGGGTTGAACGGGTTCGGCGGTTGACCCGGAGTCGTGGGCGGCTGGACGGGTTGCGGTTGGTTGCGAGTCGGCGGTCGCGGCAGAGCGGGGTCCGTCGGCATCGGCATGGGGCCGATGTTCGGCGGCGGCTGGAAGCCGTTCGGGTTCGACTGCTGGAACTGCTTCTTCAGGTCGTCGATCTGCTCCGGCGACAGGTTCGGGTTCTGCTGATTCATTTGCTGGGCGAACCCGACCGGGTCGTTCTTCGCCTGTTGCTGCCACTGCTTCATCTGCTGCTGAAACTGCGGATCCTTCAGGATCTCGGGGTTCTTTTTCAGGTACTCGGCCGCCAGTTTCATCAACTCCGGGTCGATATCTTGGGGCAATTGCTGATTGCCCTGCAACTGCTGGGCGAGCCGCTTGAGCGTCTCGGCGGTCGGCGGCTCGTCCACCGTCAGCCGCCGCGCGGCCTGGCCGAACGCGGCCGGGGCCGCGACCAGCAGCAACACGCACACCCACCGTCGAGCGAATCGGGTCACGCTACTTCCCTCCGGTCGGCGGGGCGGGCGGTTTGGGGGTGCCGCTGGGCACCAGCCGGCTGACGGCATACGACGCCTGCCGCCGCACGTCCAAGTCTTTGTCGTCCAGGGCGTCGAGCAGTTTCGGCAGCGCGGACTTCGCTGGCCCGCCGATCTGCCCGAGGGCGTAGGCGGCACCGTCGCGGCGTTCCGGCAGGTCGTCCGTCAGCGCCGCTGTTAATGGTTCGACGGCGGCCGGGCCGATCTTTGCCAGGGCGATGGCTAAATTCTGTCGCACGTCCGGGTCGGGGTCTTGGAGGGAGGCGATCAGCCGCTTGACGAGCGCGTTGGTCGGCACCGGGTCAGCGGCCGTGCCGAACGCCGCGATCACGCACACGCCGGCGATGACGAACAGTCCGCGCACGCCCTCCCCCCGCAGAGATGAGACGAGGGTATTGTGGCGGGGGATTGGGGCGGAAGCAAGCGGCAAGGCGAACGGTGCGACGTGAGTCCGCCGGTTCTGAACGGGTGGCCGACTCTCGCCGAGAGTCGGACGGGGGCCTTGGCCGGTGAATCTCGCGTGGAGCGTGTGCGGGCAGAACTACTTCTTTTCGGTCGGCCCCAACGTCACCTTCTTGCCGTCGGTCTTTACGGCGAAGGCCACGTCCGCTTTGTCCCACGCCATCTTGTCGGCGGCGAGTGGGGTGTTCGGGGCGGCGGCGTCGTAGATGACCACGTTCCGCGTGCCGCCGAGCAGGGCGAACTCGCGGTGAGTTTCGCCCGGTTGCAACTTCACGCACTTGCCACGAACGGGGCGGTTGAGCGGACCGCTCGTCTCTTGAATGACGATCACTTGCTTGGTGTCGTTCGTGACCGTGATCCAGCCGGCGCGGGCGGCGTCGGCCGTGCCGAACAGACCGACGGCCAAGGCGATGACGAGTGCGAATCGAGGTGTGCGAACCATAGGGCACCGCGTGGCGGGGCCGGCGCGAACCGCTCGCACCGTCACCCGAGAAACGCCCCCGGCCGACCCGCCTTGCGCCCCCAAACGCGAAAACGGCGACCGGAGTCATCCGGTCGCCGTCGTCGGAAGTGGTGACAGATGCAGCGGTTAGTGCTGGCTTCTGAAGTGCTCTGCTCGCTCCGCGAGCGGACTTTCTCGACCCGCTCGCGGAGCGAGCAGAGTACTTCAGCGGTCAGGCCGCTTGGCGGTGTTCGCCCAGGCCGGCCGCGAACGTCTTCACCGTGTCCACCGCGAACTGAATGGCCGGGCCGGTCCAGCGGGTGATGTCGTCGCCGAACCCCGCCTTCACCCCCGCCTGCGACACGTGCGACAGCAGCGCCCCCAGCCCGCACCGCTTGTCGGTTGCCAGTTTCGCGTCGTACTCCCGCAGCCGCCGGTGCAGTTCCTCGCCGCTGTCGGGCAGCTGTGTGGCGGGCTTCGGGGCCGCCGGCTTCGGCGGTTGCGGGGCGACCGCCGCGGGCACCAGTTTGGGTTTCGGCACCGCCCACGCCGGCAGCGGCGGGGGCGAGCTGAACTGCTTCTTCTGCGGGTCGTAGTCGCACCACACGGCCGGCAGGCGGTACAGGTAGCGGCCGATGCCGTACTTCACCGCAGCGCGCTTCAACGCATCCGAGAACGCGGCTTTCAGGCGGTCGCCGCTGTCGGGCTGTTCGCTCGGCGAGCCGACGTCGGTCTTCACCACCCACTCGCCGCGCAGTCGCAGTTTCAGCCGGCACATGACCGACCCGTCGGTCAGGATTTCGTACTCGTCCATCCAGTTCTCGACGCCCATCACGGCGTCGAGGCGGTCCTGGATGACGCGGCAGTCGATGTACGCCAGGGCGAGGGCGCGGTTGCCCTTCACGCTCTGCGGCTTGAACTTCACTTCGCCCACCTGGAAGGGGGCGGACAGGGCGGCGGTGTCGAGCGGTTCGGACATGGGGTGGGTACTCCGCGGGAAAGTGGGTGGAGTGTACGGAATTGCAGTTATGGCGAAAGGTCCGTTGCGATCGGGCTGACTGTCCGAGACCTCACCCCCCGGCCCCCTGTCCACGGGAGAGGGGGTGTTCAACCAGTGGGGAGGTGGTCCGGTCCACCTCCCCACTTGCGGGGGAGGTCGGATCGCG
>JANNVG010000046.1:0-2774 GCA_031414395.1 Fimbriiglobus sp. | reverse complement strand
ACCTGGGCGACGCGGCGGCGGGGGGCATTTTTTTCGCCGGGGGGGGCGCGCCCCACCCCCGCGCAACCCCTGGACCGGATACAGAACAGACAAGCCCCGGAGGGGCGGCAGAAGACTCCCGACTGTCGCCCCTCCGGGGCTTGTTCCGTTGTCGTCGGCGTTACCAGGGGTTTCGTCGCTCGCTCCGCTCGCCGACTTCACCCCTGGCTAACATCTGCCGCCGCTCCGCGGCTTCGCACTGTTTCGACCGCCGAGAGCTTTCGCCAATGTCCACCGTCATCCCCGAAACGCAACTCCCTTCCGCCCTCGACGCCACGCAGGCGGTCGAAGGGGCGTACTCGTCCGAGATGGCTGAGGTGGCCGGGCACCTGGTCCGCGGCCTGCCCGTGCTCCTCGAGTGCGACAAGGAACTGGCCCCGCACCTGTTCATGAACGTGCGGGCGCGGCTGCGCGACCAGAACCTGCGGTGCATCTACCTCGACGGCCGACCGCGTGAAGCCGACCAACAAGGGCCGATGCCGGTCGGGTTGATCGGCACCATGATCGCCCAACTCCGGGAGGCCGTGCGGGGTGCCGTTGACCGCCGCGTGGTGGTGTTGCCGCACCTCGACCTGCTCACCACCTCGCAGGGCGGGCTGACCGGCGAAGCCCGCGAAGTCATCCCGCTCCTGTACGAGAACCCCGAACTCGTGTGGCTCGGGTTCAAAGACCCGTCGTTCCCGCTGCCCAAAGTCATCGAGAACCTGTTCCCGCACCGCATGAGCATCCTGGGCATCAACCGCAACCGCCTGCGGAGCCTCATCACCCAACGCGAGAGCCGCAAGTTCGGCCGCCAGTTCAACCCGTGGCACCTGTACAAGTACGTGTCCGGGGTGAACGCCGTGCGGCTGCGGAAGCTGCTGTCCACGCTCGAAGGCGAGGACTACCCGGCCGACGCGAAGCAGGCCGTGCGGCAACTCCGCAACGCCACCCTCGCCGGCGAGATGGAAATCCCGGACGTGGACCTGGACCGCGACATCGGCGGGTACGCCAAGACGAAGAAGCAGCTGAAGCAGGAAATCCTCGACGTGCTCGCCAAGCGGGACAACAGCACGAACACGGACGACATCGCCCGCCTGGAAGAGCTGCTGCCGAAGGGGATGATCTTCTGGGGGCCGCCCGGCACCGGGAAGACGTTCTTCGCCAAGGCCATCGCCACGGCACTCGGCGCGGCCATCACCATCGTGTCCGGGCCGGAACTGAAATCGAAGTGGGTGGGGGAAAGTGAGGAGCAATTGCGCGCCGTCTTCCACCGCGCGCGGCAGTCGGCCCCGTCCATCATCGTGTTCGACGAACTGGACTCGTTCGCCACCCGCCGCGGCAGCTACACCGGCAGCGGCGTCGAGCACAGCATGGTGAACCAACTGCTCACCGAGATGGACGGCTTCCACAAGGAGGAGCTGGTGTTCGTCGTCGGCACGACGAACTTCGCCGAGAGCCTCGACCCCGCCCTGCTCCGCCCCGGCCGGTTCGAGTTTCATTTGCACATCCCGTACCCCGAGGACGACGACCGCCGCGAGATCCTCAAGATCTACGACCGCAAGATGAAGCTCCAGATGACCGACGCGGCGTTCGACTACGCCGTGCGCCGCACCGGCGAGAACTTCATGACGAACACCGGCACGCCGTTCAGCGGCGACCACCTGAACGCCCTGTGCCGCAGCGTCGCCCGCATCCGGTTGCGCGACGACCTCAGTGGCGCGACCACGCCGAAGGAAGTGGAGCGCGGGTTCAACGAGTACGAAGAGAAGGTGGAACTGACCGACAAGGACGCGGTCATGGTGGCCACCCACGAGGCCGGGCACTTCGTCTGCTCGCTCTTCTGCCCGCACCACCCGCACCCCGAGCGCGTCACCATTCAAAGCGAAATGCCGTGGGCACCCTTCTACACCGGGTACAAGAAGGACGACACGCGGAAGGTGGGGTACAGCCGGGCCGAACTGTTCGACCGCCTGTGCGTGCTGTACGGCGGCATCGAGGCGGAGCGGCTGCTGGTGGGCGACGTGAGCACCGGGGCGAGCGGCATGGGCAGCCCGAGCGGGGATTTGTACCGCGCCACGCAGCTCGCCAAGATGATCGTGGAGGTGTGCGGGATGAGCCAGATGGCCGCCCCGCTGCGGGTGTTCCGCGACGAGAAGGGCGACCGCGAGGTGATCTCCGGGCTGATGGCCGAGACCATCGACCGGCAGATCAACACCATCCTGGCCGAGGCGCAGGTGCGGGCGGCGAAGATCCTGTCCGACCACAAGGACGAACTGATCGCGCTCCGCGACGAGTTGGTGAAGGACAAGACCATCGAACCCGACCGGGTGATGACGATCATCAAGACGGTGCGGGCGAAGTACGCCGACGAGTTCGTCAAGCTGGGGTCCGCCCCGCTGCTGCCGGACGAAACGACCCCGCTCGACAAGCCCGCCGACAAACCGACCAAGAAGGCGAAGCCCGCCACCGGAGACAAATAACGTGGCCGAACTGACCATCATCTTGCGGCGGGACGCGGAGACCGGCCGACAGAACATCGTGGTGAAGCTGGACAGCGACCCGGACGCGCTGCCCATCGAGCACGAGCAGTTGCACAAGCGGATCATCGAGAAGCTGGTGGGCAAGGGCATGAAGCCGGAAGACCTGGGCGAGGTGATCATCACCCGCGAGGGGGACGTGCAGCCGGTGCAGCCGACCCAGCAGCCGAACGAGGGGCAGCGGGAGAAGGCGGCGCAGTCCGGGGGCAAATAAAG
>JANNVG010000045.1:0-1723 GCA_031414395.1 Fimbriiglobus sp. | reverse complement strand
TCGCCGGTGGCCAGTGGCGCCATCAGCGGCCCGGGTCAACGCCCCCGCGGTGGCGTCAAGGGCCCGCGCCCGTTCCTCGACATCAACCAGGACAACGACTTCTTCGGCCTGCTGCGCGTCGGCAGCGCGATCGTCCGCGGCGAGCTCGGCCGCGCCTGGGCTGGTGCCGGCGGCGGCGGCGGTGGCAACTGCGTCCAAGCGGCCGCGTTCCCGAACCCGAACTGGACGCCCGCGGGCGACGAGAAGGGTTGCGGTGGCGGTGGTGGTGGCGGCTCCCTCACGATCCTGTGCTTGGGCGACGTCATCTTTGGACCCAGCGGCCGGATCGATGCCGGCGGCGGAACGGGCGGCGGGGGTGAGAACTCCAGCGGCATCAACCGCATCGGCGGCGGCTCGGGCGGCGGCTCGGGTGGCCACGTGATCATCCAGGTCGGGCGGACCATCGACTTCCGTCAGACGCGCACGAACCAGGCGCTTGAGCGCGACAAGGGCGGCATCTGGACCCGTGGCGGTCAGGGCGGCGAGGGCAAGGACGGCAACGGCGGAACTGGACCGAACTCGGTCGAGACGTCGGTGACCGCGGACCGGCTGCCGCGCGACCACTACACGCTGCCGCAAGGTGGCATCGCGACCCCGGCTCCGTGCGCGGTGGCTGCCATCGGCAACACGGCGGTTGGGCCGACGAACGGGGAAGGTATCCCCGGCTGCGGAGGCGACGGCGGCCCGGGCATCATCCAACTGCACGCTCCGACGCTGGCGGACATCCTGGTCCCCACGACCGGCGGCGAGACGCTCACCTTGGCGCTGAGGCCGAACCCGATCGGATCCACGATCCGCTTCGGCAACTCGGCCGGGCTGAACTCGAGCAACGTGAACACGCCGGCCCAGTGGAATCAGCTGTTGCCGGGGTTCGGCCGGGTTTCGAAGGCCCAGTCCAAGTGGATTCCGCTGGGTTCGACCAGCGTGTCACCCAGCTCGATCACGCCCGAGACGACCGAGTTCATCTTCGGTGGCGTCGACGGCGCGGGGCGCATCCTGAAGACTGGCAGCGGTGCGACCGCCACGCAAGCGGAGTTGCCGTCGATCCTCAACGGGACGGGTGACCAGGCGATCGTGGCCTCGCCCAGCACGCCGTTCATCACGACCGACAAGCGGACCGTGGTGTTCGACGGCACGACGTTGGCGGACGACATCTACCTGGCGAACCCCTCGCTCCTGCGCTTCTTCGACGTGCGGTTCGCGGTCGGCTCGACGGTGTCACACTTCGACGTTGCCTCGGCCACGTACGACGACCAGAGCGGGCTCCTGCGCGTGACGGTCGGGACGAGCGGCATGCCGTTGGCGTCCTTCCTGACGGACGGCTCGGCCTCCGTCTCCCTGCGCCCGCGCTTCTTCCGCGTGAAGACGGCCGGCGCGATCGACTCGATTCCGGATCCGGCGACGATCCAGTTCGAATTCCAAGCCACCTCGGTGACCTCGAACGGCGAGCCCGACGAAGCCCTCGCGACGGCCTGGACGACGGACATCGACACGCTGAACTCGGACCCGGACAACGCGCAGCTGCGGTTCCTCCGCTTCCGTGTGACGTTCGACCTCGGGCTCACGGCCCTGACCACGGCCACGCCGGTGCCCTCGCTGGATTTCCTCCGGGTGCCGTTCCGGTTCTGAGCGGGCCGGAGCTGAGCTCCACCCACCCAGCTGCCGCTCGCCCATGCGCTCGTCG
>JANNVG010000044.1:0-2181 GCA_031414395.1 Fimbriiglobus sp. | reverse complement strand
CGGTCCGCTTGGCCAGGCCTAAGTCGTAAAATTTTGGGGCGGCTAGTTGCCGGGCGCGGGGGGGGCGAACGCCCCCTGGTTCCGCGTTTGCCTACCCAGGGGACTGACGCCCCCCGCTCGCCAGGAGGATGTTCGACGGCTTCAAATCCCGGTGCAGCACGCCGTGGTCGTGGGCGTGTTGCACGGCACGGGCGATGACGGCGACCAACTCGGCGGCGGCCCGCGGGGGCAACGGCCCTTCGGTGTTCACCAGGTGGGCGAGCGTGCAGCCGTCCACGAACTCCATGCACAAGTACGCCTGCCCGTCGGCCGACCCGACCTCGTGAACGGTCACGATGTTCGGGTGGTGCAACCGGGCGGCGGCCTCGGCTTCGCCCTGGAACCGCCCGCGATCCGCCTCGCTCGCCAGGTGCGCTTCCCGCACCATCTTGATGGCGACGGTGCGGTCGAGCGACCGCTGCCTCGCCTTATACACCACGCCCATGCCGCCGCGGCCGAGTTCGGACTCGAGGACGAAGTCGCCGAACTCGCGGGGCAGGGTGGACGGCGGCTCGTCGGCGGAGAGCGTGCGGAGGACGGTCGTGTCGCCCGACCCGCGTGCCAGGTCGGCGAACTGCGCCACCGCCCACAGTTCGCGCAACTCGGACGCCAACTCCGGGTGACGGCCGGCGGCGGCGTCCACGTCCGGCGGGTGCCCGCGGCGGGCCTGTTCGGACAGGTCACAGATGAGCAGGGCGAGCCGTTCGTCGCGGTCGGCGGTCATGCGGAGCATTTTAGGGCGAACCCGGCCCGCAAGGGCCGCGGGTGTGGTGTGCAAGCACCTGAGAACGCCACCCGCCGCCCTTGCGGGCGGGGTTCGCCAAAAGTCGTCCACCACTACAATTCCCCAATTCCACCCCGGAGTTGTCATGCACGCCGTTCACGCCCCCGCCGCCGTCGATCGCCTGATGCGGTTCCTGTCTGTGCCCGGTATCACCGGCGAAGAGAAGCTGATCGCCAGGGAGATCGTCGCCGCGCTGCGTGAAGCGGGAGTGCCGAACAAGAACATCAAGTACGACGACGCCAACGCCCGCATCCCACTCCCCACCCAGACGGGCAACCTGATCGCCACCCTGCCCGGCGTCGGCGCGCTGGCGGACGCCCCGCCGATCCTGTTCATGACGCACATGGACACCGTCCCGCTGTGCGCCGGGGCCAAGCCGAAGAAAGTGCCCGGCAAGATCGTGAACACCGCCGACTCCGCCCTCGGCGGCGACAACCGCACCGGCTGTGCGGTGCTGGTGTCGCTGGCGGCCGAGTTGATCGAGCACGAGCTGCCGCACCCGCCGATCACGTTGCTGTTCACCGTGCGGGAGGAGTCCGGCCTGTTCGGGGCACGCTTCCTGAACCCGGCCGACCTGGGCGGGGCGACGATGGGGTTCAACTTCGACGGGCGGTCGGCGGGGGATGTCATCATCGGGGCGGTCGGGGCGGATCGCTGGGAGGTGGAGCTGTTCGGGCTGGCGTCGCACGCCGGGGTCGCGCCGGAGCGGGGCATCTCGGTCTGGATGCAACTGGCCGTGGCGCTGACCGACGTGAAGGCGACCGGCTGGTGGGGGAAGGTGAAGCAGCCGTCCGGCGAGGGGACGAGCAACGTCGGACCGGTCACGGGCAAGAACGGCGGGCCGGCCGGCGACGCGACGAACGTGGTGACCGACTACATCAGCGTGAAGGGCGAGAGCCGCAGCCACGACGCCAAGTTCTTCAAGCAGATCACCCTCGCCTACAAGGACGCCTTCGAGGCGGCGGTGGCGGCCGTGACCGACCACGAGGGCACGCCGGGGCGGATGAAGTTCACCGCCCGCACCGACTACTACCCGTTCCGCTTGAAAGAAACCGCGGCGGTGGTGAAGCGGGCGGCGACGGCGGTGTCGGCGCTCGGTCGGGTGCCGAATGCGCGGGTGGCGAACGGCGGGCTGGACGCCAACTGGATGGTCAAGCACGGCCTGCCCACGGTCACGTTCGGCGCCGGGCAGAACGACATCCACACGGTGAAGGAGTGGGTGGACCTGACCGAGTTCGAGGCCGGGTGCAACCTGGCCGTGGCCGTGGCGACGGGGTGACATGATCTGGCGAACCCGGCCCGGAAGGGGCGGGGGGGGGAACCCCAACCCCACCCCCCCCCCGCCCGTGGGGGGCGGG
>JANNVG010000043.1:0-4420 GCA_031414395.1 Fimbriiglobus sp. | reverse complement strand
GATGTCCCCGGCCGACACCCGTACCCCGCCGCTGAACCCGGCGTCGAACGGCTGCTTCTCAAACTTCAAAACGCCCGTCTCGGCGTCGTAGGATCGCACCCGCGGGGGCGCGCCCGTGTCGGTGCCGGCGAACACGAACGGAAGTGGTAACGGTCGCCCTGTGGGCACGACCCGCTCTTCGAGCGGCAGCAGGGTCAAGCGGACGGGGAGTGAGGCGGGAGGTGGCGGCGGCGAAGTGAACCCGGCAGGCCGACCGAGCAAATGGTCCCACACGCGGGTCAGCGCGGACCACACGGGCGAGGTGACCAAGGGGCGGCTCATGGGCGACTCCCGGTCCTCACGACGACTCCGTCGGGTGAGGGTCAGGTCGGTCGGGTTCGCCTCGTGCGAACCGCGGTCGGAACGGGCAGTCGGAACTGTCAGCCACACCGAAATCGACACGCGCACAACCGAAGAAGCTGTGAGACCGCTCGCGCGTCTGCTATTTGCTGAGGGTAAACTACCGGCGGCTGACGGGAACTACAATAGTAAAATCCGCCACGGACGGAGAATTCGGCAGTTCGAGCCTGGGTGTTTCCGACCCCGTACATCGCTGCCGCCACGCACGACTCCGGGAACGCCGGCGGTCGTTCGGGAGGCCGACCGCGGGAATGCCTGAAATCGCAGGCGATCAGTCGCCGAAACGCCCCACCGCGGCGGGCGCTGAGTTCGGCACCCAACGGATTGCGATCCGCCCTCGCGCCTGGACACGAATTCCGACGATTTTCCCGAAAGAGTTCCGCCGACCACCCGCGGCGACCTCGACCGGGCGGCAGTCGCAAGGTGGGGCGGGGTGAAAAGTCCGGGCGGACGGGGTCGGAGGCCGCAGGCCAGCCGTGCCGAAAGGCGCCGGGGATTTCGGGTGAACGGGGGGAGTGGGCGCCCGCTCAGCTCCGCCCCGTCGTGTGGAAGCAAAGCCCCGGTTGTCCCCGTTCACTCGGTCGCGCGTGTCGAGTTGCCCACGTCCAGTTGGTCGCGCCGGGCACGTCCAGTTGGTCGCGCCCCCGGACGGGATTCCGCGGGGTTCGCCGCGTACAGTTGGTCGCCCAAACCTATATCATCACCTATATCTTTCTTCCGGTAGTTGATGGCCACTTTTCTGGGGATAGCGGGGATAACCCGCCCGGCCTGTGGATCACGATGCCCCCAATCGACTCGGCAAGGGGTGGGCTTGGCACCAACGGAACTCAACCTCCCTTCCCCCATTCCGGTTCACCTCCCGTTCGGCCAGAAACGCCCCTCCGGAGCGCGAAGCCGACCCGTCGGCGGGTGAGCCACCCGTCACGCCCCTTCTCGTCTGGGAGTGCTATTTCCGGGGCCAGGACGGCAGGGTCGTTCGGCCCGGCATGGCGACACTCGTCCGCTCGGTGACCGGCGGCGGGCTGGGCCACAGGGTCAGGCCCCGCCCGTCCGCGTCCAGTCGCGCCTGCGGGTACACCGTCCGCACCTGGGCGAGCGTCTTGAGGAACTGGCGGCGGAAGTCCCGCACCCGCTCGTACCCCTGCCCGAACTGCCCGTACGCGTTCGCCCACCCGACGAACTGCGGCTTACCCGGACTGATGCGGTGCAGCCGCTGGGCCAGCCACACGGACACGTCCAGGGCCATTGAGGAGCCGGCCAGCGCCCCCACCGCCCGCCGGTCGAGCGGGACCGCGTGCCGGGTCAGGCTCTGGAAGTAATCGGCGCTCAAGCGTACCGTACTCGGCCACAGCACCCGCTGGGTCGGTTCGTCCGGGAACCACAGGTCGAAGGCGGTGACGATCTGGGTGTTCACCTGCACCGCGTGCCCGCCCTCGACCAGCCCGAACCGCACCGTGGACGCCGCCAACCGGCCCAACTGGTCTTTCAGCCCGCGGAGGTGCGGGCCGCTGGTGGCCAGGCCGAGCGAGCGGGCGAACGCGGTCATCGAGTCCTCCACGTCCACCACCGGGTTGCCGGTGCGGACGGCCTCGCTGGCCAGGTGGATGAGCACCAGCCGCGGCTTCTCCCCGTACGGCAGTCCCACCTCGACGAACCGCCCGGTGCGGGGGTCGACGGCCGCCCCGGCTTCGAGCCGCAGGGTGGAGTGCCCCTGCTCCCGCTCCCACACCCGCACCCCGTCGCCGGGGTTCCCGTACGGCAGCCCGCACTGGCACTGCACCGTGTGCAGGAAGTCGATGCGGTCGGCCGGGTTGGTGCGGATGTCGGCCCCGGCGGTGACGAGTTGCCGCTGCTTGCGGGTGAGCGGGGCGACGAGAGCGGGCACCTCCTCCCTCCCCTCCCCGGTCACGGCAGGTACCCGTGCTTCTCCAGCCACGGGCCGAGGGCTTCTTCCAGGAACTCTTGCAGGGTGTGCGGGGTCTGCCCGCTCAACTGGCGTTCGAGCGACGCCCGCTTCAACGCCGCCACGTAGTCCGCCCGCAGGCGACTGGTGATCGGCGCGCGGGCCGGCGGGCTCGGGGGCGTCTCGGCCGCGGGTCGTCCCCTGCCCGCGAACACGAACTGCTGCTCCACGCCCGGGTCGAGCGGCGGGGTCGTCGGTTTCAGCCCGTCGACGAGCGGGCGGCGGTCGGCCATGGTCACCTCCTCCTGGTGTGCGGTTTGGGTTTCGATTTCGTCTTGCGGGCGGCGTGGGGCAGCACCTCGCGGAACAGCGATTCGATCTCGGCGGCGGCCTCGCGGCCCCGCGCCCCCATCCGCCACACCACCGTCCCCTGGCCGGGGGCGTCGGCGTAGATCTGCTTGAGGGTGAGGGCGGTGGTCGCCAGCGGCAGTCCGAGGGTGGCCGTCGCCGCCTTCATGTCCTTGGTCAGCCGGTACGTCTTGCCCACCATGCTCAGCACGATGACCGCGGCCGGCAGCCCGCGGCGGATGTCCCGCGACTGCTGGAGCACCGCCGTCGCCTGGCCGAGGGCGCGGACTTCGAGCATGGACGCCTTGCACGGCACCAGCGCCAGGTCGGCGCGGAGGAGCAGGGCGCGGCTCGTCTCGGCGTTGCTGCCGGGGCCGTCGGCGATGACGTAGTCGGCCTCCTGGGCCAGTTGCGGCAGGGTGTCGAGGATGGCCGACGGGTCGGCGAGGCGGACGGTGCGGATGTGCGGGGCGGCCTCGGCCAGCCACTCGCTGGACGACTGCTGGGCGTCGCAGTCGGCGAACACGACCGCGTGCCCCTGGTCGGCGAGCCAGGCGGCTAAATGAACGGAGATCGACGTCTTGCCGACCCCGCCCTTCGAGTTGGCGAGAACGATAATCATGGGCCGCACCGTAGCGCCGGTCCGTGCGGCTGGCAAGCGGGATGTGCGACGGGCCGACCGGTTGTTCGGCCGTGTGGCCGACACGCCACACTCCCGGCCGCCCGGCGGCGCGACCAACTGGACGTGCGGCCGGTGGTGCGGCCCGCCCTCCCGCCGCCCGTGTGGCGTGCCGTCCGTCCGGAGGAACGCCAGGCCGGCCGCTCGCTCGCCCGGATGGCCAGCCGGCCGGCATGTCCGCTGCTCGCCCGAACTGCCCACTGACCGCCCCGTCTGCCAGCCGCGTGGACGGTCTGGCGGCTCGCCAGCGGGCCGCCTTGCCATCCGGCTGGCTTGCTGGCCGTCCGCCTGACTGTCCGGCGGGCCGGTCGGTTGCACCGGTGCAACAATCCGCCTCGCGGCGCGAGGGGAGACGCCTGCTCACCCCACTCTCTTCGGCCGCGGCTCGCGGTTTCCGGCAGTCAGTCGACTGACTGGCTATGGTCGCCCGGTGGTCGGACGGTTCGCCGGACGATGTGGAGGCGAGTGGAACGCTCGGGATTGCGGATGCCGGATCGCGGCGATGACGGCGTCAGGCCCGCCCGCGGGCCGCGCCGTCGTCCGGGGCGTCCATGCCGGCCGCCGCCCGGGTGCTCGGGGCACACGCCCGGCACCGCTCGGCGGAGGCCGCGGCGGGTGGGTCGGTCGGGTCGTACTCGCACGCCACCTGGACCGGGTCGGGCCACGTCCGCGGGGTGCGGAGGATCAGCAGCCTGGCCCCGTCGGGCTCGTCGCCGACCACCCGCCGCACGGCCAGCCGGTCGGTGAGGGCGAGGCGAAGCGGGTCGCCGCCGGTCCGCGGTTCGTCCGCCGGGGCGGCGCCGAGGCACACGACCGCCGTGCCCGTGTTCCCCTCGCTCGTACTGATGTCGTTCGTGCCGATCCGGCTGGTGTTCGTCTCGCTCACGGCCCGCACGCCCGCCGACGCTCGTGTGCGTCCCTCGTTTGCTCTTGCCACAGGCTCCGGGTCATTGTCAATCATGGCGGTGCCCTCCCGCCGCCCGCGGGTGCAGGTGGCCGGCTACCGTCGCCGTCGGTCGCGTGTCGGGGTGGGTTCCAGCGGCACGCCCACCCCCCACGCGACCGGCGACGGGCCACCCGCTCGCGGGGGC
>JANNVG010000042.1:0-8885 GCA_031414395.1 Fimbriiglobus sp. | reverse complement strand
CCCCTCCCGGTTCGGGCTGCGCCCTCACCGACCTCCCCCACAGGGGGGGAGGTGGAGACGCGAGCCGATGCCTTCCCCCCGTGCCCGCCGTTCATCCCGGTCGTCATCCCGCCGAACCCGCTGCCGCTGCCGGCCGGGCATTCCATGCTCGACCTGTTCCGCGAGGAGCTGCGGGGCGGGCTGCTGCTGGCCACCGACCCGGCCACCGCACCGGAGGCGCTGAAGGCCGTCCGCGGCGCGGCGAAGCTGGTGAAGTGCGACGCGGTGGTGCGGGTGACGACCGCGATGGGGGCGTACCTGACCGGCGTGCGGGAGGGGAAGCGCGAACACACCGCACGGGCGGGCGAGTGGGTGCAACTGGCGGTCTCCACGCTCGCCGGCGGCATCGCCACCGACGACGACTCGTTCGCCGGCTGGGTGACGACCGTGTCGCCGGCGCTGGCGGAGGTCGCGGGGGCATTTGAGGGGGCCGGTGTTGGTCACCCCCCACCCGGCACGCCCGATCTTCGCCGCGACCCACGAGAGCGGATCCCGTCGCACGCTCCCATTGGTCGCGGCGAAGACGTTCCCCCTCCTGTTCTTCCGCCCGCATCCGCTTCGGAAAAGGAGACCGGGGGTGAGGTCTCTTCCCACTCCCCCGCGCCCCCACCCGTTGAAGAGTCGGTCGTCCGCGTGTCGGCGCAGAGCCTGAACCGCCTGATGGGGCTGGCCGGCGAGTCGCTCGTGCAGGCCCGCTGGCTGCCGTCCTTCTCCGCCGAGTTGCTCGCCCTCAAGAAGGAGCACGACCGCCTGGCGCAGACGCTCGACGCCGCCTTCCACGCCGTCGCTGTCGGCACCCGCCCCGAACAACTGGCCGTGCTGCTGTCCGACGCCCGCCGCCAGGCCCACGCCTGCCGCAACGAGTTGATCGAACGCACCGCCGGGTTCGAGGACCACGCCGCCCGCAACGAAGACCTGAACGCGCGGCTGTACCGCGAGGTGATCGTCAGCCGGATGCGGCCGTTCGGCGACGGCGCCCGCGGGCTGCCCCGGTTGGTGCGGGACATGGCCCGCGGCATGGGCAAAGAGGCTCGCCTGGTGATCGACGGCGAAGCCACCGAAGTGGACCGCGACATCCTGGAGAAGCTGGAATCGCCGCTCTCGCACCTGGTGCGGAACGCCGTCGATCACGGCATGGAGCTGTCCGCCGACCGCACGGCCGCGGGCAAGCCGGCCGCCGGCACCGTGCGGGTGGAAGCCCGCCACCGCGCCGGCATGTTGCACGTGACCGTCGCCGACGACGGCCGCGGGGTGAGCCTCGACCGCCTGCGGCAGAAGGTGATCGACCGCAAGCTCAGCTCGCCGGACGTGGCCGCCCGCATGACGGAGGCCGAGTTGCTCGAATTCCTGTTCCTACCGGGGTTCAGCACGGCCAGTGCCGTCACCGAGTTTTCTGGCCGCGGGGTCGGGCTGCACGTGGTGCAAGACACCATCCGCAAGGTGGGCGGGAACGTCCGCATCACCACCGCCGCCGGCCGCGGCACCACCTTCCATTTACAACTGCCGCTCACGCTGTCGGTCATCCGCGCGGTGGTGGTGGACGTGTCGGGCGAGCCTTACGCCTTCCCGCACACGCGGATCGACCGCCTGACCCGCGTGCCCCGCGCCGCCGTGCGGTCCATCGAACACCGCCAGTTCGTGAGCGTGGACGGGCACAACGTCGGGCTGGTGGTGGCCGCGCAGTTGCTGGATTTGCCCGCCACGCCGCCGCCGTCCGACGACCTGGCCGTGGTGCTACTGAGCGACGCCACCGGCACCTACGGGCTGGTGGTGGACCGCTTCCGCGGCGAGCAGGATCTGGTGGTGCGGCCCCTCGACCCACGGCTGGGCAAGGTGGCCAACCTGTCGGCCGCGGCGCTCCTCGACGACGGCTCGCCGGTGCTGATCGTGGACGCCGAAGACCTGATCCGCTCGATGGACCAGTACATCCAGACCGGCGCCCTCGCCCGGTGCGACACCCGCCCGACCGGCCCGGCCCGCACCAAGCGGGTGCTGGTGGTGGACGACTCCATCACCGTCCGCGAGGTGGAGCGGCAGTTGCTCACGCACAAGGGGTACGACGTGACCATCGCCGTGGACGGGGTGGACGGGTGGAACAAGGTGCGGGGCGAGCCGTTCGACCTGCTGGTGAGCGACATCGACATGCCGCGGATGACCGGCCTGCAACTGGTGGCGGCGGTTCGGGGCGACCCGCGGCTGAAGGATCTGCCGGTCGTCATCGTGTCGTACAAGGAGCGTGAAGAGGACCGCCTCCGCGGGCTAGAGGCCGGGGCCAACTGCTACCTGACGAAGAGCGCCTTCCACGACAACCGCTTCGTCGAGGCGGTGGAAGACCTGATCGGCCCGGCGACGTAGCGTGCGGGCGGGTCGTGCGGGCGGAATCCGCTCCCACCGCCGGCCCGCCGGCCGGCACCACTGCCCGCACCCGCCGCGGGTGCGATACAATCACACCGCCCAACAGTTCCGACCCCTCGGCCGCTCATGCGCGTCGCCATCGTCAACGACCTGTCGCTCGCCCGGGAGGTGCTCCGCCGGGCGGTGCTGTCCGTGTCCGGGTACTCGGTCGCGTGGGAGGCGACGGACGGGGACGACGCCATCACCAAGGCGACGGCCGACCGCCCCGACGCCCTGCTCATGGACCTGGTGATGCCGCGGGTGAACGGGGTGGACGCCACGCGGGCCATCATGCGGCAGGCGCCCTGCCCGGTGGTGGTGGTCACGGCCACCATCCCCGGCAACTACGACCTGGTGATGCAGGCGATGGGGGCCGGCGCGCTCGACGTGGTGGAGACGCCCACGCTGGCGGCCGGCGGGCTGGTGCAGAAGGCGCAGCCGCTGCTCGCCCGCCTGGGCAAGATCGACGCCGCCCGGCGGAACGTGCCCGGCTCCGGGTTCGGCGCCGCCCACCGCCCGGCCGGCACCACCAAGCCGATCGGGTCGAAGTCGCTCAACCTGCCCCCGCTCGTGCTCGTCGGCTCGTCCACCGGCGGGCCGGAGGCGCTCGCGACCGTGTTGGGGGTGTTGCCCGGCGGCTTCCCGGCGTGCGTCGTCATCGCCCAGCACATCGCGGCCGATTTCGGCAACGGGCTGGTGGCGTGGCTGGCCGTGCGGTGCAAGCTGCCGGTGCGGGCCGCCGCCGACAACGACACCCCCACCCCCGGCACCGTGCTGGTGGCCGTCACCAACGACCACTTGGAGTTCACTACCGACCTGACCGTGCGGTACACGGCCAGCCCGCGGAGTTGGCCGTACCGCCCGTCGGCCGACGTGCTGTTCGCCAGTGCCGCCGCCGTCTGGCCCCGCCGCGGCATCGGCGTGCTGCTCACCGGCATGGGGAACGACGGCGCCGAGGGGCTGCTGCGGCTGCGGGCGGCCGGCTGGCACACCATCGCCCAGGACGAAGCCACGTGCGTGGTGTACGGCATGCCGAAGGCCGCCGCGGAGAAGAAGGCGGTGGTGGAAGTGCTGCCCCTGCCGCGGATCGGCCCGACCGTCGCCGCCCGCGTGCTGGCCCCGCGGTGAGACGTGGTCAGGTTGGCGGGGCCACGCGATCACGCACGACGGCGGGCGTTTCGGTCCACGACCGCGAGTAGGTGGTTTCCAGCGGCAGGTTCACGTACCACCCCGGCGCGAGAAAGAGCGGGGCGTCGGGCAGCGGGTCGCCGACCGCCACCGAGTCGAGGTACGCGGTCAGCCCGTCGCCGGCCTCGAACGACGCCACCGTCATCGGCTTGTCGGCCGGTCGCGGGTCGAGCGGGTGCTCGCTGAACTCGTCCCAGATCAGGTGCGGCAGCCCTTCCGGGTCGCGGGTTGTCGGGGGGAACAAATCGACGCACACGAAGTGAACTCGGCGGCGCAGGAACTCGACCGCTTTGCCGACGAACGACCGCACGGCACTGCGGCTGTCCTTGTTCCCCGGCGACACGACCTCAATGATCGCCACCACCCGCCCGAACTCCTCGTGGTGGATGGCGATGCGGTTGGCACGGCGGGCGAAGTGGGCGGCGTCGGATTCGAGCTTCGCCACCTGTCGCAAGCGGGGTGGGGCGACGGCCACGGCCGTACCTGATTGCGGTGAACCGTTCCCCCCACGAACGCCCACGATGTCCGGTTCGTACCCCTCGACCCTCAGATCGGTGAGCGCGGAAAACTCCTTGGGCAAAATCCCACGATTGAGTGCGCGGGTGAGTTCGATCGTCCAGTCCTGGTGGAACGTGTGAAACCCGCCCGCACTCACGCGGGTCCAGTCGTGAATCGGCATGGCGTCACCTCCTGGCCGGTATTGTACGTCACCCGCCGAACTCCCACACCTGCACCAGGCCGGCGATGTCGGACGCGGCCAGCAGCTTCTCGTCCGGCGACAGGGCGACCGCGCTCAACCAGTCTTTGAACTGCCCGCCGCGGGGCGCACCCAACACCGCCACCTCCTTGCCGTCCGACACCTGGCAAACACGGGCGCAGGTGTCGCGGCCGACGGAGACCGTGTACTTGCTGTCGCTGCTGAACATCACGTCCGTGACGCCCGACATGTGACCGGCCACGTCGCGGACCAGCTTGCCCGTCTCGGCGTCGAGCAGGTGAACCTTGCCCGTGTCGGTCTCGCCCCCCTGACCGGCCGCGACCAGCTTGCCGTCCGGACTCCACGCCGAACAGATCAGCCCGTTCGCCACGAACTTCCGCCACAGTTGCGACCCGCCGTAGGTGCGGTCTTCCGGCTTGAACTTGGGGAACTGCACCTTCAGGAAATCGACCTGCTCCATTCCCGTGTCGGCGTCGAACGTCTTGAGTGACGGCGTGGGCACGTCGAAGTCGTCGCGCTTGTAGCGGTTCTCGGACACGAACGCCGTCTTGCCGTCGGGCGACAGCGACGCGGCCACCACCCAGTTCCACGGCTGGCCGGTCCACGTCGAAATCTGCTTCTTCGATGCGACCTCCCACACGACGGTCTTGCACGCGGCATCGCCGCTGATGATTCGCTTGCCGTCGGCACTCAGGCCGAGGGCGTACACCCACTCCTTGTGCCCGTCGAGAATGTCGCACATGGTCTGCGTTTCGACACTCACGCCGGGAGCCGTGGCCGGTTCCTTCTTGCCCTGCCGCTTCGCCTCACGCTTGCGGGTGTCTTCGTCGAGGACCACATCGGCTTTGCCCGCCGCTTTCGCGTCGGTCGGCCAAATGCGAACCGACTTGTCGAAGCTGGCGGACACTAGCAACTTGCCGTCCGGAGTGGCGACCAACCGGGTGACTTCGTTGGTGTGGCCATCCAACCGGCGGGTCGGCCACACGTTCGGCGCTTGTCGGTCGGCCTTCGGGTCGGCCTTGAACGCCGGCGGGGTGTCGGGCAGATCCCACACGTAGATGTGCCCGAGTTGGTTCGCCGCGGCCACCCGTCGCGGGCCGACGAACGCGACGGCCGTGGGCCACGAGCCTTCAAAGGTGAGTTGGTAGAGGAGCTTCGGCTTGGCGGGGTTAAGGGGCATGGGTCGATGACCTGTTAGCCCGACGCGCAAGCGAGGGGCCAGTTACGTTGCGGACAAGTCCGGACAGTCGCCTTTCGCTCCGCGAAAGTCTGGTCGAACTTTCGCGGAGCGAAAGGCGACTATCTGCGAGCCGTAGAAGCCACGCCCTTCGCGGACAGGTCGCTGGCCCCTCGCGCGCGCGTCGGGCTAACAAGCCATCAGGTGGCTCTCGCCCCTCGCTCGCGCGTCGGGCTAACAAATCACCCCAGCAACTCCTTCACCACGTCCGAGCCGAACGGGGCGAGCGGCACGGGCCGCAGGCCGGCGTAGTTCTCGATCGTCGGGTCGATGCCGAGCGCCTGGTAAATGGTGGCGAAGAAGTCGCCTTCCGTCACCGGGTTGTCTTTCACCTCCACGCCGTTCTCGTCGCTCGCCCCGTACACCTGCCCGCCCTTGATGCCGCACCCGGCCAGCGCCGTGCTCCAACACCGCACGTAGTGGTCGCGGCCGGCACGGTTGTTGATCTGCGGCGTTCGGCCGATCTCACCCGTCCAGACCACCAGCGTCTTGTCGAGCATCCCCCGTTGCTTCAGGTCTTCTAGCAGCCCGGCCCAGGCGTGCTCCATCGGCGGCACCAGCCCGCGGTGCCACTGGAAGTTGTCGGCGTGCGAGTCGTAGCTGCTCTGCCCCACCTCCACGAAGGCCACGCCACTTTCCACCAACTTGCGGGCGAGCAGGCAGCGCTTACCGAACTCGCTGTCGCCGTACAGTTCCTTGTGCTTGGCCCACTCGGCGTCGATCTTGAACGCCTCGCGGCCCTTCTGCAACCGGCGGGCGGCTTCATACGCCTCGCGGTGCATCTTCGCCAGTTCGCTCTTGCTGTCGGCCGCGTACTTGTCTTCCACGAAGCTCCGCAGGTCGTGCCGCTTGGCCTCCTTCGCCGGGTCCATGCTCGACACGCTGAACGTGGGAAGCGTGCCCTCGCTGCCGATGCCGAACGGCTGGTACTTCGGCCCGAGGAAGCCGGCCCCGGCGTCGCCGTTCGACGACACCTTGACGAAGTCGGGCAGGTCGCCCCCCACGGTGCCCTGGTACTTGGCCACCACGGCACCCATCTCGGGGAACCGCACGTTGGCCGCCTGGCGGTAGCCGGTGTGCATCAGGTAGATGCCGCCGGGGTGATCGACCTCCGACGTTTTCATCGAGCGGATGACGGCCACCTTGTCCATCTGCTTGGCCATCTTCGGCATCAGCTCGCAAATCTTGATGCCGTTCACGTTCGTGTCGATCGGGCGGAACGGCCCGCCGGTCGGCCGCCCCGGTTTCATGTCGAACGTCTCGAACTGGCTCGCCCCGCCGTTCATCCAGAGCAGGATGCAGTGCTTCTTCTGCCGGCGGGCTTCTTCCGCGATGGCCGACTGCGTGGTCAGCCCGCCCCAGTTCATGACCACGCCACCGGCGGCGGTGGCGAGCGCGCCCTTCATGAGGGCACGGCGGGACAGGTGCTGGGTGGGGGTGCAGTGCATTGGGGATTCCAGGCGAGCGGCCCGCGTGAGCGGGCTGTTTCGGGTGAACCGCGGGTGTGAACCCGCGGGTGAAATGAACCCAGGCGGCTCACGCCGCCGGTTCACCGGCCAACAGCGGGCTGACGCCCGCCGCTCGCCTGTCAGTGGTTGAACCGAAACTCACTACACGTCACGAGCACCCACACGGCATCGGCGGACGAACCGCCGGCGGCCAGGTACTCGGTGAACTTCTTCGCCTCACTCTCGTCCGGTCGGCGGTGGAGCGTGGCGAGGAACAGCTTCTCCACACGGTCGGCCACCGGCTTCTTCGCGTCGCCCACGAACTCGGCCAGCCCGCCTTTCACGCCGATCATGGTGCCGAGCGGGCCGTTGTTCAGGTACAGGTGTTCCTTCAACCCGCCCTGGAAATCGCCGGTGCCGGTGATCGGGTTGCCGAAGAACTGAATCAGGTAGTCGCGTCCGAGCGGGCGGAAGCGGCTCTCGTCCTTCTTGTTCGTCTCGACCGCCAGGAAGCCGGTCGCCACCTGCCAGCTCTCCACCAACTCCTCGGCGGAGAGCGGCCGGCTGCGGGCGTGTTGGAACCACTCTGGCATCGGCTCGCCGTTGCCCCGTCCGCTCAGTTGGTACGCCTCGCTGCTCACGATCTCGCGGATGTACCACTTCAGGTCGAACTTGCGTTCCAACAACCCGCGGGTCAGGGCGTCGAGCAACTTCGGGTGGGATGGCTTGTTCGTCTCGCTCATGTTGTCCACCGGGTGAATGACGCCCCGGCCGAGGAACTGCGCCCACACGCGGTTGGCGATGGCCCGTGCGAAGAACGGGTTGTCCGGCTTCGTCATCCACTCGGCGAGCGCGTCCTTCCGCGAGAACTTCGGCTTCGGCGGGGCCTTCTTCTCGGCGAACCGTTCTTCCTTGAAGTCCTTCGGCAGCGTCGGCTCGTCCAGGTCTTTGCCGAGCAGGAACTTCGGCTTCACCGGCACGCCCTTGTCGCCCGGCTTGGCATCCTTCACCGACCCCGTGAACCGCACTTCGCCGAGATTCTTCTCGCCGATGGCGAACACCGGCTGGTTGTTCTTCTGCGAAACCGTCACCACCTCAAGCCGGGCGAGAAACGCCGCCATGCCGTAGAAGTCGAGTTGCTTCCAGTTCTCGTAGGGGTGGTCGTGGCAGCGGGCGCATTGAAGCTGCACGCCGAGGAAGGTCTGCGTGACGGCTTCAATCGCGTCTTCCGGGGCGCTCCGCCACTGGGCGAAGTACATGGCCCCAGTCGTGTCGCTGGTGCCGTCGGCGGTGAGCAGTTCCTTTGCCCACACGTCGTAGGGAGTGTTCTTCTCAAAATTGCCCCGCATCCAGGCGATGAACCCGTCGCGGCGCTGCGTCTCGTAGCCGGGCGGGTTGCGGCCGAACAGCACCATGTCCCACACGTCGGCCTGGTGGCGGGCGAACCGCGGGTCGGCGAGCAGTTTGTCGATCAGCTTGGCCCGCTTGTCCGTCTCTTTGGAGTCGAGGAACGCGACCGTCTCTTCCGCCGTGGGAATGGTGCCGATCAGGTCGAGGCTGACCCGCCGCAGGAATTCGGAGTCGGATGACGGCTTCGTCGGACTCACCTTCGCCGCCGGCCACGCGGCTTTCACCTCGCGGTCGATGACGGCACGAAGCGGGTCGTCGGCGAGCGCGACCGAGCCGAGCAGCAGTACGCCGAGCACGGCCATCAATCGGGTGGACACAGCGGACCTCCGTGGCGGAGGGAATTGCGAGGGTGGCGGGAAACGACCGGGGCCGTTCGTGAGAGGATACTAACCGACGGGCGAGGGCGACACAAGCGGGCGGAGTCGAAGACCTCACCCCCCCGGCCCCCTCT
>JANNVG010000041.1:0-5367 GCA_031414395.1 Fimbriiglobus sp. | reverse complement strand
GATGTCCCCGGCCGACACCCGTACCCCGCCGCTGAACCCGGCGTCGAACGGCTGCTTCTCAAACTTCAAAACGCCCGTCTCGGCGTCGTAGGATCGCACCCGCGGGGGCGCGCCCGTGTCGGTGCCGGCGAACACGAACGGGAGTGGGAGAGGTCGCCCTGTGGGCACGACCCGCTCTTCGAGCGGCAGCAAGGTCAAGCGAACGGGGAGTGAGGCGGGAGGTGGCGGCGGCGAAGTGAACCCGGCGGGACGACCGAGCAGGTGGTCCCACACCCGTGCGAGGGCGGACCAAATGGGCAGGGTGACGAACGGGCGGCTCATGGGCGACTCCCGGTCCTCACGCCGACTCCGTCGGGTGAGGGTCAGGTCGGTCGGGTTCGCCTCGTGCGAACCACTCGGGCAAGCCAATCAGCGAGAGCTATTTCAAACACGCGCACAACACAATTCGCCGTGAACCTGCTCGCGCGTCGGGTACTATCGATTGAGGGCAAACTACAGGCGGCTGATGGAGGTTGCAATAGGAAATTCCGTCACGGACGGAAATGCCGACGATGTCGGGTGCGGGAATTTCCCGCGACTCCGGGAGGTCGGGTCGCTCACGAGCGGCGACCGACGACCGGACAACTCGCTCGAAACGCCTGAAATCGCAGCCGTTCGGCCCCGCACTTCCCCAACTTCCGCGGCGGCGGTTTTCGGCACCGAGTGGATTGCGATTCCGGCCCGAAAGAGGACACGAATTCCGGAAAGATTTCCGAAATAGGTCCGCGGGTGAACGCGCGGAACACGGCCGGGCGACTAGCGCAGGGGTGGGCGGGGTGAAAAGTCCGGGTGGGTGGCGTCGCAGACCGCGACCGAGCTGAGCCGAAACACACCGGAGTTTTGAACGAATCAGGGGGGAGGGTCAGCCGCCGTCACCCCGCCGGTTCGACCCCACCCCCCGACCCGAAAACCTGTCAAAGAAATGTGTGCGACACGTTCAACGGTTCGGGTGGCGAACGGCGGGAAATTCGGACGGGTGTACCCCTCTGCGATTGGGGGTGGGGGGGAATTGTCTGGCGGTCGCGTCCGGACACTGTTGCGGGTGCCGCACACAACTCCCCTCGGTGTTCCGAAGGGGTGGGGGCGAATCCGACCAGGGCTGTTTCTGCTACCGACCTCGACATTCCGTCGGCGGGTGAAACAATTCTCAACCGCCCCCACGGGCATTCACATTCCCTCAGGAGGGGTCATGGGACACGTCCGCACCGGCCCTCTCCCCGCCACCCGCAAGTGGCAACAGGTGGTCCGGCTGATCGCCGGCGGCGCGGGCGCGTCCCAGATGGCCACCGCCGTCACCGCCGCGGCCGAACAGGGGTTGAAGGCGGCGGCGGACGATCCGGGGGTGGTGGAGGCCGTCTGGCTGCTCGTCCGCATCCCCCTCGCCGCCCGCACCGACCAGTTCGGCCTGCGGCTCCGCCGGTGCGGAGTGGACGTGCCCGACGAGCCGGGCGTGTTCGACCTGCTCGCCGGCTACTCCGCCGCGGTGGACGCCGCCCTGAAGAACAACCGCGGGCGGACCGACCTGGGTGAAATGGCCCAGACCGCCGGCGCGGAAGCGCTGGCGGGCGTGGGCGAGGGAGCGAACACGTTGTTCGGCGCGTCCCCGGAGGACGTGCGGAAGGCGTTCGCGGCGGTCGGCACGGTCACGCGGTTCGCCCTGTTCGCCCGCCACTTCTACAGCCGGTTCGTGTTCAAGTGCCTGAACTACTTCCTGAGTAAGGCCGCCCCGGACCAGACCGCGGCCGACGGGCGGTTCCCCACCGTGGACGCCCTGTCCCGGTTCAACGCCGCGCTGGAGACCCACTGCCACGAGGCCAGCGCCATCGTCGAGCAGTTCGCCGGCGAGTGGATGTCCAAGCGGAACCACCTGAGCGAAGGGCAGATCGGCCGCGCCGAGACGGTCGGGTTCGTGTCGTACTGCATGACCAAACTGACCGCCGAACTCCGCAAGCGGACGGAGACCGATGGCCGCTGAACGCCTCATCCTGTGCGGCGGGGTGCCCGCCCGCCGCCCCGCCCCCGGTGCCGACCGGCCGGTGGGGTTGCACATCTACGGCCACGCCCCGAACGTCCGCGTCCGCCTGGAGGACATCCGGCGGGCGCTGTGGAAGCCACTCCCGGCGGTGTTCCGCGACCTGTTGGAGGTGGCCGCCTACGTGTTCGCCGCGGACCAGGCGGTGACGCGGGCGAACGGCGGGCGGGTGGACGGGCCGGAGATCGGGGCCGGGTGGCGGCGGAACCTGCGGTTCGTCATCCCGGTGCGGAACCCCGACCTGTGGAACTCCCAGGAGGTGGCGGACGCGCTCGTCGCCGCCCTCAGTTTCGCGTCCGACGACGAGTTCGCGTTCGAGTTCGTCCCCCACCCCACGCCGCCGCCGTTCGACGGGCTGATCGCCTTCGCCGACACCCCGTTCGACGGCGAGGTGGGCGGGGTGATGTGCTTCTCCGGCGGCATCGACTCGCTCGCCGGGGCGGTGGACGAGGCGGCGAACGCCCGCCGCAAGGTGCTGCTCGTCCACCACCGCTCGAACCCGAAGGACGCCCGCCGGCACGCGGCGCTGGTGGCCGAGTTGGAGCGGGCGTTCGGCCCCCGCGCCCCGCTGCACGTGTCGGCGGTGGTGAACGAGAAGGAGGGGCTGAACCGGGAGTACACCCAGCGGACGCGGTCGTTCCTGTTCACCGCCCTGGCGTCCACCTTCGCCGGGGTGATCGGCCTGGACCGGGTGCGGTTCTACGAGAACGGCGTGACCAGCCTGAACCTGCCGCCGTCCGGTCAGGTGGTCGGAGCGCGGGCGTCCCGCACCACCCACCCGCGGGTGCTGGCCGGGTACGCCGCCCTGCTCACCGCCCTGCTCGGCAAGCGGTTCGCCATCGACAGCCCGTTCGTGACGAAGACGAAGACGGAGGTGGTACGGGTGCTGCGGGACGCCGGCGTGCCGCACCTGCTCGCCCTGTCCACGAGCTGCGGGCACACGTGGGAGCGGACGCACGCGCACACCCACTGTGGGGTGTGCTCGCAGTGCATCGACCGCCGGTTCGCCGTCCTCGCCGCCGGCCAAGCGGAATACGACCCGGCCGAGCGGTACGCGGTCGATCTGCTCACCGGCGCTCGGCCGGCGGGCGACCCGCGGGTGATGCTCACCGGGTACGTCGATCTGGCCGACCGCCTGGCCCGCATGGGGGTGGGCGAGTTCTACCAGCAGTTCGGCGAGGCGGCGCGGGCGTTGCCCTACCTGAACCAGCCGCTCGCGGTCGCCGGGCAACAGGTGCATGACCTGCTCCGTCGTCACGCCGCCCAGGTGAACGGGGCGATCACTGCCGCCATCCGCGACCACGCCGACCCCCTCCGCCGCCGCACCCTGCCGCCCACGTGTCTGCTCCGGCTGGTGGTCGAGACCGCACCGGAGGGGGAGCCGGTGGCCCCGCACACACCGCCGGACGCCCGCCCGGTGGGGAACTATTTCCTCCGCCAGCCGCGGGGGTACGCCGTCCAGTTCGGGGCGGGGGGCGCGAACGTGTACCCGGCCGAGCGGGGGTTCGATCTGCTCCGCGTCCTGCTCGCCCACCCCGGTCGCACGTTCACCGCCTCCGAACTGGAGGTCGCATGCCGGCACGCCGCGTCCCGTCGGCCGCGGGCGGTGTCACCGGCCGAGGCGACGGCGACCGGAGCCGGCACGGGCGGGGACCGGGGGGCGGAGGCGCTGGACGCCGAAGCCGTCGCCGGGTTGCGGCGTCGGCTGGACGAGATTCGCCGCGCCCGGCCCCAGATCGAAGAGTGCGGGGAGGCGGGCGGGGCGGAACTGCTGGACGATCTGGCGGCGGAGGAACACCAGATCGTCACCCGCCTCGGCCGCGACCTGCGCCCGGGCGGTCGCTCGCGGGTGCTGGTGGACGTGCGGGACCAAATCCGCAACCGGGTGTGCAACCCCATCCGCCGGGCACTGAAGCTGATCGCCACCTGTGACCCGCCCCTCGCCGCCCACCTGCGGCGGCCAATCCTCGCCCTCGGCCACACCGTCGGCTACTCCCCTCCTTCCGCGGCGGCATGGGTCGTCGGCGAGTAACTTTTTCCCCTCATCTCCCGAGGCTACACGGAAAGTAGCCCCCGCTACACGGGATGTATCGCCTCCACTGGTGAGGCGGCACCCGGCATCACGTCCCGTCTCCCGCCCTCCGGGGCGGTCGCTCCCCTTGAGGGACTGTCGCCGGACGGTCCCTCAAGGGGATTCGTGTTTCCATTCGCCCTCAGCCGACGCCGGTTCCTGCGCACCCGTCATCATCCCCCGGCAGGCGTGCGGGTGACGAACACGCGGAGTTCGGAAAATCCGGCGTTCGCGGTGACGGCCGGCGGGTGACGGTGACGGGCGAGTGAGAGCGGGTGCGGGCGGGTGAACCCGGCACACTCCGCACACACGGGGGGACGCACGTGGGCGGATTCGGAAGTGGACGCTGGGGGTGGCACCGCAAGAAGTCGCGGGCGGAGTCGTGCCGCTGGTTCACCGTGGCCGAGGTGATCGGTTCCACCCCGCCGACCGCCGGGCGGACGGGCAAGTTGGTGTGGAAGGACGCGGGCGGTGGCGAGTCCGCCGTGGCGTTCGCCTTCCCCGACCCGCACTCCATTGCGCTCGCCTACGGGTGGGGGGGCGGGGCCGAGCGGAAGGAGTACGCCTACTCGCTCGCCCTCGTCCCACTGCCCACCCCGAACGGCGGCACCCGGTACGTCGCCCGCTGCCCGCTCACCGTGAACGGCGTGACGTGTACCCGCCGGGTGGCCAAGTTGTACCAGCCGCCGCACTCGCCGTACTTCGGCTGCCGCTCCTGTCACCGCCTGACGTACCGCAGTCGGCAAGCGCACGACAAGCGGGTGTCGGCGCTCGTCCGCGGCGGGTTCGACCGCCTGCACGAGCTGGCCGCCGACCCGTCCGCCCTGCCCCTCCCACTGCTCGGCCGCCTGCTGTTCGCGCTGGATGAGTGGAAGCACCGCAACGCGAAGGCGATGAAGCGCCTCGACCCCAAACCCAAACCCCGCCGGAGGAAGAAGACGTGACCGCGACCACCCTGACGGACAAGGCCCCGCCGACGCCGCTGCTCATCGACATCCGCCAGTTGGCCGTGCTGTTGAACCGCTCGGTCCCGTCGCTCGAACGTGATCAGGCGGCCGGGCGGTTGCCCGCACCGGTGCGGATCGGCGGCAGCAAGAAGTGGCGACGCGCGGACATCGAGGCGTGGGTGGCCGCCGGCTGTCCCGTCCGCACCATCACCCGCAAGAAGTGACCAACTCACCCCCACTCCGAGAGTGCCCCCGATGACAACCACCGCCGACTTGGG
>JANNVG010000040.1:0-5698 GCA_031414395.1 Fimbriiglobus sp. | reverse complement strand
GGGCCCGGGGGTGTTCTGGCCTTTTCTCTACCCCTCTTCCTCACGGCCCCGCGCGCCCCCCCCCCCCGCGTTGTACACCGGCGGGGGGGCCCCGCCGCCGCTCCCGTTTCCGCTGAATCTGATCGCCGGCTCGAACGAGTTGTCGCGACCCCCGGCCGCTCGACCCGCCCTACACCACCGCGGCCGTCAGGCGGTCCAACACCGACTTGGCCGACCCGCTGTCCAGCGACGACTCGGCCACCAGCACGCCGTCGTGCAGGTTCTGCACCACTCCGGCCGCCACCAGTGCCGCCGCCGCGTTCGCCAGCACGATCCGCCGCGCCGGGCCGGGTTCGCCGTCGAGCACCCGGCGGATGACCGCCGCACTCGCGTCCGCGTCCGCCGCCTGAATCTGATCCAGCGTGACCGCCTCCAGGCCGAAATCGTCGCGGTCCCACTCGTCGGAATAGAACTGGTCGCCTTCGACGATCCGCACCATCGTCGGCGTGGCCAGCGTCACCTCGTCCAGGCCGTCGAACCCGCACACCAGGATCGCCCGCCGGGTGCCCAGTTCGGCCAGCGCCGCGGCCAGCACGTCGAGCAGGTCGGGGTTGCCGACGCCGATCAGTTGGAAGTCGGCACTGGCCGGGTTCGCAAGCGGGCCGAGCAGGTTGAACACCGTCCGCACGGCCAGCTTCCGCCGCAGGGTGGCCACGTTCGCCATGCCCTGATGGAACTGCGGGGCGTAGCAGAAGGCGAACCCGATGCGGTCGAGGCAGCGTTGCGCCCACCCCGGCCCGTTCTCGATGGGCACGCCGAGCGCCCGGAGCACGTCGGCACTCCCGGAGCGGCTGCTCACCGCCCGGTTGCCGTGCTTCACCACCGGCACCCCGGCACCTGCCACCACGAGCGCCGCGGCGGTGGAAATGTTGAACGTGCCGGAGTCGTCGCCGCCGGTGCCGCACGTGTCCAGCACCGGCCCGCTGACCGGCACGAGGCGGATCATCTGTTCGCGCAACCCGCGGGCGGCGGCGGCGATCTCGGTCGGCGATTCACCCTTCATGCGCAGGGCGGTGATGAAGGCGGTGGCAAGGACGTCGTCCACCCGCCCGTGCAGCAGGTCGCGGAAGGCGGCGGCGGCGACGCCGGACGGCAGGTCGTCGTGGGCGAACAGCGCGGACATGGCCGGGTCGAACCACGGCGGGCGGGGTTGGTCCACGGGGAGATTCTCACGGGCGGGCGGTGGGGTGAAAATACGGAAGCGGCGGGGGCGGGGCAGGGCGCGGCGGGCGGAATCTCCCGCCGCACGGGCGGGCGGGTGCGAATTCCGGGCGGATTTCGCGGGAATGCCGTTGGCATCTGTACGCTTGTCGTCTATATTTCGTTTCACAGTGGACAAGTGTAGGGAGGCGGCCGACTCGCGCCCCGCCCCCTCCGGTCGCACCGCGGAGCCTCACCCATGACCCCCGTCGCCTCGGACTTCGGCGAGAAGAAGCCGCTCACCGAAACGCAACAGCGGATCTTCGACTTCATCCGCTCGTACATCCAGCAGGAGGGCTACCCGCCGGCCATCCGCGACATCGGGAACGCCTTCGACATCAAGTCGCCGAACGGCGTCATGTGCCACCTGCGGGCGCTCCAGAAGAAGGGGTACATCCACCGCGACGAGAAGGTGGAGAACGGCAAGGAGAAGCGGGGCGGGCGGGCGCGGGCGATCACCATTCCGGGCGTGACGAGCGGCGGGTTCAGCCTTCCACTGCTGGGCGTGGTGGCCGCCGGCAAGACGCTCGAAGCGGTCGAGCAGAACGAGCGGCTGGAGATGAAGGAACTGTTCACCCAGGACAACCTGTACGTGCTGAAGGTGCGGGGCACGTCGATGATCGAGAGCCAGATCGCCGACGGCGACTTCGTCATCATCAAGCGGCAGGAGACGGCCGACAACGGCGAGAAGGTAGTGGCCATGGTGGACAAGGCGATGACGCTGAAGAAGTTCTACAAGCGGAAGGACCACGTGCGGCTGGAGCCGTGCAACAGCACCATGGACCCGATCATCGTAGACACGACGAGAGAGAACGTGTCCGTGCTCGGCGTACTGGTGGGTGTGATTCGCAAGTGCTGAGCCGCGACCGCGACGAGCGTCACGAGCCGCGACCGCCAGGGAGCGTGGTTCCAGCACCACGACGAGCCGCGACCGCGAGGGAGCGGGGTTACTGTACCCCACTCCCTCGCGGTCGCGGCTTGTTGCACACGCGGTTCTACTTCTGCTCCACGCGCGGCCAGAGGGCTTGATACAGGATGTGATCGGGTCCGGCGAACCGCCCCACCTGTTCGGTGAACTCGTCCAGCCGGCCGAGGAACAGCGGCAACCACAACTTCAGCCGCGTCTGTGTGGTGGTGACGAGCAGATACGGGAAGCCGGGGATGTGCAGCGACCGCACGGCGGTGATGTCGCCCCACTTCACGGTCC
This sequence comes from Fimbriiglobus sp., assembly GCA_031414395.1. GTDB lineage: Bacteria > Planctomycetota > Planctomycetia > Gemmatales > Gemmataceae > JALHQU01. The sequence continues at coordinate 3,252 of JANNVG010000040.1, read as the reverse complement.
GCAGCCGGCCGAACCCGTTCGAGCAGGTGAACCCGTCGGCCGACACCCGTACCACCGACCGCCGCACATACAGCCAGAACGCCGGGGCGAGGACCGCCACCACACCGACGCTCCCGGCGACCGACGCTTGGAAGTGAAACGCCGTCGGCCACGGCTGGGGGTAAATGACCGCCTGGAGGTAGAAGATCACCCACATGCCGGGCAGGTACAGCACCTGGGCGTACACCGCCACCGGCAGGTACATCCGCCAGAACGGGATGCGGAAGGTGTGGACATCGGTCACAGTCGCGCTTGCCATGTCGCCGAGTCTAGCACCTCGCTGATGAACATCTGCTGAGCCACGAGGATCGAGCGGTGCAGTTCTTCGGCCGTCACGCTGCCGGCGGAGTTGGTCACGTTCAAGGTGCCGGTGGCGTCGTTCAGGAACTCCACCTTGTAGCCCATGTGCATGGCCTGCCGGGCGGTCGTGTCGCAGCACACCTGCGTCATGTACCCGCTGATGGTGACGGTGTCGATGCCGCGGGCCTTCAGCCACTCGTCGAGGTCGGTGCCGGTGAAGCTGCCGGGCAGGTGCTTGTCGACGAGGTGATCCCGCGGCCGGTCGCCGACCGCCGGGTGCAGTTCCCACTCCTTGGTGCCCTTGCAGAACACCGGCGACTTCGGGTCGGGCTGGGCGTGGCGGATCACGACCGTCGGCACCTTCGCGGCTGCAGCCGCGTCCATCACGGCGGTGATCTTGTCGAGGTGCCCGACCGGGTGGGTGATCGGCAGCGCGCCGGTGAAATATTCGTTCTGCACGTCGATGACGAGGAGCGCGCGGGGCATGGGCAAGGTTCCGGGGGAGTGCTCTGATTGTACGCAGAGTTTGGTTTTGGCGGCCTGATGGAAGGGGTGGACAACGTTCAGTATGACAGGCGATAATCCGCGAAACAAACGGAGTAACCGATGACCCCTTCGCCTGAACTCCCGCACCTGCCCTCGGAAGACGGCTGGCCGGTGCGCGCCGTCGGCTGGGTGTGGAAGAACTACGATCAGATCAAGACACGGCTCAAGGAAGTCCGCGACTGGTGGGGCGGCCGGAACAAGTCGCCGGCAACAGCCACCGCACCCGAGCGCGGCATCCTGATCATCGGCCCCGGCGGAGCAGGCAAGACCACTCTCGCCCGCATCCTGTCCGGCGACTTTGACTGGCTGACGTCCAACCCGTGGGAGTACGACCAGAGCTACGGTGTGGAACAGTTCGCGTTGGCCGACGACCCGAAAGTGAGCGTCGTGGTTCCGCCCGGCCAGCCCCCTCGCCGTAACGCGACCTGGGCCGACCACGAGCAGGCGCTCGCATCCGGAAAGTATCGTGGTGTGATCCTCGTCGTCTCGGCGGGGTATGAAACGCCCACACCCGGTGGGTTCCGGGATCACAGGCTCTACGCCGGGGGGAAAGCGGCCTTTCTGGATCGCCTCTGGCAGGAACAGCGGGATGACGAGATGGCGATCTTCCGTCGCCTGACCCCGTTCATGAAGGCTGCCGCCGGCCGGCTGTGGCTGTTGACCGTGGTGACGAAACAGGATTTGTGGTATCCTCAGCGGAGGGATGTGGAACTCCGGCACACGAGCGGCGAGTTCACCGACCTGGTGAACGGGGTGCGGACGGCGAAGGGTGAGACGGCGTTTCGGGACGAAGTCGTCCCACTCTGCCTGGTGATCGCCAACCTGCTCACCTCCGAAGGTGAAACGCTCCGCCGAAACGCCGAGGGGTACGACCACCGCAAGCAGGTGGAGAGCGTCCGCCGGCTATTCGAGGTGCTGAAATCGCTGTTGGACTGGGAGGCCCGACCATGAGTGCGACCACCGGCGAGCGGACCGACACACTTCCCGAACTGCTGCGCGAGTTTGCGGGCAAGTTGGCCGAACTGAATCGCGAGTTCGTGGCCCTGCTGGAACTCGGCCTCTCGAACGAACGGGCCGGGCGGTACGCCTGGCTCCTGGATCGCGCGAAGCGGTTCGACCAGCCGATGCGTGAGTTGGTCAACCACACCGCCAGTGTGATCGAACACGCAGACCTGGACGGCGTCGGGGCGATGGAACTGACTCTCCGACTCGGGGAAGCTGAAGCGCAACTGCACCACATGCTCCGCCAGTCGGCGGAACTCCAGAAGGGCATCGACGCGGGAAAAATCGGCGAGAAGGTCGCCCGACTGAGGGAGTCAGCCGGGCTGAACGCGATGAAGGGTGGGCCGCTTCGCCCCAAGTCGTGACCTCACACGTTGTACGTGCTGCTGGCGGTGGTGCCGCCGCGGCCGGTCCAGTTGGTGTGGAAGAACTGGCCGGCCGGCTTGTCCGTCCTCTCGTAGGTGTGCGCGCCGAAGTAGTCGCGTTGGGCTTGCAACAGGTTGGCCGGCAACCGACCCGTGCGGTAGCCGTCGAAGTACGCCAGCGCCGCGCTCATGGCCGGCACCGGGATGCCGTTCGTGACCGCCGCGGCGATCACCCGCCGCCACGCCGCCTGACACTTCTGAATCTCGGCCGCGAAGAACGGGTCCACCAGCAGGTTCACCAGCGCCGGGTTCTTGTCGAAGGCTTCTTTGATGTTGCCCAGGAACTTGCTGCGGATGATGCACCCGCCCCGCCACATGAGCGCGATGCCGCCGTTGTTCAGCGTCCACTTGCTCGACGCGGCCTGCGCCGCCATCAGGTCGTACCCCTGGGCGTAGCTGACGATCTTGCTCCCGTAGAGCGCCATTTCCACGTCGTTGATGAACGCCTGCTTGTCGCCGCTGAACGCGACGGCTGGGCCGTTCAGCACCTTTTCTGCGGCCACCCGCTGCGCCTTTTGCGCGCTCAGGCAGCGGGCGAACACCGCCTCGGCGATGAGCGTGAGCGGGATGCCGTTCTCGGTCGCGCTGTCGATCGTCCACTTGCCGGTGCCCTTCTGCCCGGCCTTGTCGAGGATCAAATCCACCATCGGCTGCTTCGTCTCCGGATCGACGTACCCGAAGATCTCGGACGTGATCTCGATCAGGTAGCTGTCGAGTGCCCCCTTGTTCCACTGGCCGAACACCGTGCTCAACTCGGCCGCCTTCAGCCCGAGGAGTGAACTCATCAGGTGGTAGCTCTCGCAGATGAGCTGCATGTCGCCGTACTCGATGCCGTTGTGCACCATCTTGACGAAGTGCCCAGCCCCCTGCGGGCCGACCCAGTCGCAGCACGGCACCGGCTGGCCGCCCTCGTCCACCTTCGCCGCGATGCTCTGGAAGA
>JANNVG010000039.1:0-2342 GCA_031414395.1 Fimbriiglobus sp. | reverse complement strand
CATACGATGCGACCGACGAGTGAGCGACGGGGTTGAATCGTTCGCCTTAGAACCCCGTCGCTCACGCTTCCGGCTCGTTCGCCCTATACGGGTCCGTCTTGCTCGACCATGACGGCCAGTTCGGTCAGGCGGGCGGCGGTCACGCCGATCCGCTCGAAGCACTCGGCCACGATGCTGTTGTGCGTGGTGAACAGGGTGATGAGCAAATCCATCGGGGTCATGTGGTCGCGGTCGCTGTCGAGGGCGCGGGCGTAGGACTCGCGGAGGACGCGGATGACGTTGTCCGACAGGAACTCGCGGTTGAGCACCAGCGGGGGCACCGGGGCGGCGTCCTGAAAGAACAGGTCGCGGAACTGGTCGAGCAGGCGGGAGGTGTCGGCCCCCAGGCGGGTGGCCCACTCGCACACGGTGTTGTCGGCCGTGCCGAGCAACCCCATGAACAGGTGGGGGGTGCGGACGCTGTCCCAGTTGGTGCTGCGGGCGTGCCCGAGGCTGTCGCGGAGTGCCCGCGAGGTGGCCTCGTCGGTCACGTCCGGCCGGACGCGGCCGTTCAGCAGGAAGATGTCACCTTCAATCGGATCCGACATGTTCGAGACCCCACGAGCCGGCCGTTGTCGCCCGCCGCGTCCGGTGCGGTGGGCGGGTGTTGGGGTGATTATCAGCGTCCCCCGCCGACCGCACAAGGGGCGGTTTTCCCCCGGCACACTTTTCCGCCCGCAGCGTGTCTGACTTCCCCGCACGGTTGTGCGATCAGTTAACGTCCGGCGCGAAGAGAGTCGGAACGGGCGAACCCCGACCGCAAGGTCGGTGGGTGGACTTGGCGGCTCACACCCGCCGACCTTGCGGTCGGGGTTCGCCCGATCACCCCCTGTCCTCGGTTCGTCCCCCCCATTACGTTGACCCTCCCCCGTTTGCCACCCTCCCCACCGGCCGGCCCGCGATGCCCATCACGCCCGATCGCCTCGACTCGGCCCGCATCACCCTCGCCGACCACCTGACACTGTTCACCCCCGAGCTGGTGGTCGCCGGCGTGGTGGTGCTGCTGCTCGTCGCCCGCCTCATCCGCCCGCTCGACCGGGTCCACCTGATCTCCGTCGCCGCCGCCGGCGTGGCCACCGCCCTCGGTCTGGTGGTGTACCACTGGGTCGCCGTGTGGGACGGCACCGTGACGGGCAAGGTGTTCTCCGGCCTGCTGAACCTGGACACCTTCGCCCTGTTCGTCCGCGGGTTCGTGCTGCTGGCCGCCCTGGTGGTGCTCGTCTACTCCCGCACCGGCGGGTTGCCCGACGCGGCCGACTCCGCCGACTTCGCCGTGCTGCTGCTGGGGAGCACGCTCGGCATGATGCTGATGGCGTCGGCCAACCACCTGCTCATGGTCTTCGTCGGCATGGAGATGGCCAGCCTGCCGTGCTACGCCCTGGCCGGCTTCCTGAAGGGGCGGAAGGCGGGCAGCGAGGCGGCCCTGAAGTACGCCGTGTACGGGGCGGCGGCGAGCGGGGTGGCCCTGTTCGGCATCAGCCTGCTGGTGGTGGCGTTCGGCGGGGGGAGCCTGGACACGGTGGCCGCCGGGTACGCGGACATGGCCGGCAACGGGTGGACCACGCCGGCCGTCGCCGGCACCGTGTTGCTCATGGCCGGGTTCCTGTTCAAGCTGTCGGCCGTGCCGTTCCACTTCTGGTGCCCGGACGTGTTCGACGGGGCAGCGGCCGAAGTGAGTGCGTTCCTGTCGGTGGCGTCGAAGGGGGCGGCAGTGGCCCTGCTGGTGCGGTTCGTGATGACCCTTCAGATGTTCACCTCCAAGCACCACCCGGACTTCCTGCCGACCACCCTCGGGGTCGGGTTGCTGGTGGTGGCGGGGGTCACGGCGACGGTCGGCAACCTCGCGGCGCTCACGCAAACCAGCCTGAAGCGGATGCTGGCGTACAGCACCATCGCCCACGCCGGGTACATGCTGCTGGCCATCGGCACACTCACGCCGGGCGGGGTGTCGGCCGTGCTGGTCTACCTGGCTGGCTACCTGCCGACGAACCTGGGCGCGTTCATGGTGATTGCGGCGATCCGGAATGCGACCGGGGGGGGGACCATCGACCACGCCCGCGGGCTGATGAAGCGCGACCCGGCACTCGCCGTGTGCCTGGTGTTGTTCCTGCTCAGCCTGCTCGGGCTGCCGCCGCTAGCCGGGTTCGCGGGCAAGTTCCAGGTATTCGCGGCGCTGTACGACGCGGGGGTCGATGCCTTCACCCATGGGAGTCAGCCGCTCGGCGTGACGTGTTATGTGCTGCTCGGCGTGGCGGTGGTGAACACGGCGATCAGCGCCGGGTACTACCTGCGGGTGATCCGGG
>JANNVG010000038.1:0-8090 GCA_031414395.1 Fimbriiglobus sp. | reverse complement strand
GGACGCCCGCGCTCCCGGCCTGAGCCTATCCTGAGATTGTGACACGCATCGACCGATGGCGAAAGGGGTTCTGTCATGGCTTCCGGCGACATTGTGCTGGCGATCACCGGGGCCAGTGGGTCGCGGTACGGCGTGCGACTGCTGGAAGTGCTGTTGCGGGCCGGGCGGACGGTCCACTTGGTCATTAGCGCGGCGGCGGGGGAAGTGTTCGAGCGCGAACTCGGCCAGTCGATCCCGCTGCTGCCCAAGCAGTTCGACCCGAAGTTGCTGCTCGGCGATGCGGCGAACGGGCTGGATTTGAGCCGGTTGCAGTATCACGACGTGCGGAACTTCCAGGCGGGGATTGCGAGCGGGTCGTTCCTGACGGCCGGCATGGTGGTCTGCCCGTGCAGCCTGGGCACGGTGGCGGCCATCGCCCACGGGGTCGGGGAAAACTTGATCCACCGGGCGGCGGACGTTCACCTGAAAGAGCGGCGGAAGCTGGTGCTGGTGCCGCGAGAGACACCGCTCGGGGTCATCCAACTGCGGAACCTGCTGGCGGTGGCCGAAGCGGGTGCGGTGGTGCTGCCGGCGATGCCGGCGTTCTACACGCTCCCGCAGTCGATTTCGGACATGGTGGACTTCATCGTCGGGCGAGTCTGCGACCAACTGGGGGTCGAACACCAGTTGCTCCGACGGTGGGGCACGGCGGAACAATTGAGCACCGGCTTGAATCAGTAGGCACCACATTTCAGCCCCGTGATTCAGCCCACACCAAATTTTCACACCCCGACGCGAGTTGGAGGTCGGGTTGTATCGATTTTAACGGTCCACGACCAATTCGGAACGACCGAACCAGTCGGAATATGCTACGGAATCCACCGAGATTACCTAACTTCGCTTCCACACAAGATCCTTTTGCCCCGGCGGAGTCGCCGTAACCATGGTCCCGCCTCGCCCAGACGGGACGGGGGACACGCGAACCGAGCGCGTCCCGACCGTTCCCTCCGTTGAGTTCCAGAAACTCGCCGCCGACGCACGCTCGAACGGGCTGGTCTGGCTGCGCGACCAGCACCTCGCCGACCCGAACCACCCCGACCACCTGACCACGCTCCTCGCCGTCATGCACTTGGACCTCGACCGTGACGGGTCGGTGTCCGGGCGGCTGACCGAATACCGCCGCGTATTCACCGCCTTGCGGACCACCCCGGAGGGTCGGCAGGCGTTGGGCCAAATGGAAGAGGGGCAGCGGCGGCGGCGGTTGAGTGTGACCCCGCGACCGAGTTCCATGCGGCGGCTGAGCCTCGACGCCGCGACCGAGAACACCCCACCGCCCGAGGGGCCGATCACCCCGCCGCCGTCGGTCCTCTGCCCGCCGTCCGCCGAGCGGTCCACTTCGGGGCACGGTGACGTGCCCGAACTGTCGCCGGAGGTGGCAGCCGCCCTCGGCTTCACCGAACTCATTCGCCTCGGCCAGGGCGGGTTCGGCACCGTGTACGCGGCGCGTCAGGCGGGCATCGGCAACCGCGTCGTCGCCATCAAGTACACGTCCGCCCGCAGCCGCGAGCCGCAGGTGCTGGCGGCCTTGCAGCACCCGAACATCATGCCGGTGTGGTCGGTCCACGAGTCGGCCGGGCACCGCGTGTTCTGCATGCCGCTGCACGGCCGCACCACCGTGGCCGACGTGCTGAAGATGATCGACCGCACCAAGAGCCTGCCGGCCACCGGCGCGGGGTTCCTGTCGGCGGCGTCGATCACGGAAGCGGAAGCGGCCACCGCGCCGGCCCCCACGCACGCCGTGGCCGCGCCGGAGTTGACGCTGGCGGAAGACGCGCCGGAGTACGAGAGCGAGCGGCGGCGGCTGGAGAAGCTGGGGTACGTCGATTCGGTCGTGCAGGGCATGACGCGGATGGCCGACGCGCTGGCCCACGCCCACCGCCGGCGGGTCGTCCACCTGGACATCAAGCCGGCGAACATCCTGATCACCGACGACGGCGGGTTCATGATCCTGGACTTCGGGCTGGCGTACCAGGACGGCCTGCCGGCCTCGCCCGAAGCCGGCGGCACGGTGCGGTACATGGCCCCGGAGCAGTTGGTCACGTTCGTGGCCGGCCGCGGCGTGCGGCCCGACCCGCGGATGGACCTGTACGCCCTCGGGCTGGTGTTCTTCGAGTTGCTCACCGGCCGGCACCCGTTCGCCGAGAGTTTGGTTCCGGGCACCCGCCGCGAGGAGTGGGTGAACGCCCGCCACCGCCACCCGCCGCGGGTGCGGCGGTTCAACCCGGCCGTGCCGCCGGGCGTGGAGGCGGTGGTGCTCAAGCTGCTGCACCCCGACCGCACCGAGCGGTATCAGTCGGCCGAACAGGTGCTGACGGACCTGACCCGCCAGCGGAACAACCAGCCGCTGATGCACGCCGACAACCCGTCGGTGTGGGAGCGGTTCGTCAAGTTCCGTCGCCGCCACCCGGTGTTCAGCGTGGCGTGCATGGCCGCGGTCATGACGGTGCTGGCCGTCGGCGGGTACTGGGTGGCGCACTCACAAACGGAACTGGCCGAGCAACAAACGGCCGCCCGCGAGACGGCCGAGGCGACCGACCGCCTGACCGCGATGCTGACCGACCAGACGCCCGTGCGCATCGACGCGGGTTCGCCGCAATCGGCCGACGCCCGCCGGCAGGCCATCACCACTGCCGAGAAGTGGCGGGAGGCGTACCGCCTGCACGACGAGCACCTGTGGCGCCGCCGCCCGGAGTTCGCCCGCCTGAACGCGGCAGAGAAAACGCAGGCCGTTGCCGCGCTCGGCGAACTGTGCGTGCTCGCCGCCCACGCCGAGCGGTTGAACGCCGTCGGCCGGCCGGTCGATGCGTCGCGCGCCGCCCACGAACGCGCCGTCGAGTGGAACCGCCGGGCCGAAGCCGTGTTCGCCCCCGTGCCCCCGGTCGCGGTCGGTGAACAGCGGACCGCCCTCGCCCGGTTGCTCGACCGCAGTCTGCCCGCACTCCCGCCGCCGCCGCCGGCCGACAACACCGATCTGTACCTGCGGGCGCTCGGCCAGATCGCCGACGGCGACCACCGCGGGGCGACGGCCACCCTCGAAGAGTTGGAGCGCCGCGACATTCAGCACGCGGCCGGCCAGTTCGCCCTCGGGTTCATGTACCAGTCGTCCGGCCAGTTCACCGCCGCCGCCGTCCGCTACCAGGTGGCCAAAGCCCTGGCCGACCGCGACCCGCGGGCCGCCTTCAACCGCGGGGCGATGAACCTGTACAACCGCCAACCGGACGAAGCGGTGGCCGACCTGACCACCGCCCTCGACCGCGACCCGAAGCTGGTGGACGGCTACTACCTGCGGGCGAGCGGGCGGCTCCAGATGGCCGTCCGGACGGCCGCCCAGGGGCACACCGACGGCCTCGACCGCCGCTACGCCCAGGCCATCTCGGACATCGACACCGCCATCCAACTCGGCGGCCCGCGGTACCGCTACCTGTATGTGCGGTCGCTCATCCGCGCGCAATCCGGCGACACGGCCGGCGCCGACGCCGACCGCAAGGCGCTCGACGCCACCGCCCCGCAAGACGACCTCGACTACATCTGCCGGGCGTACCGCCGCATCCGCGACGGGCGGGCGGTCGAAGCCCTCACCGACTTCGCCCGCGCCACCGAACAGAACCCGCTCAACCCGACCGCCTGGCACAACCTGGCCGCCCAGCAGTCGGCCGTCGGGCAGACCCGCGCCGCCGCCGACTCCTACGCCACCGTCATCCGCCTGATGCCCGACCTGACGGCGGCCAAGTTCAAGCGGGCGGTCCTCCTCGCCCGCCTCGGCGAGTGCGAACAGGCGACCGCCCTGATCGACGGCCACTCCCCGCCCGACACCGAGTGCATGGTCATCAAGGCGTCGGTGTTCGCCCTCACCGCGCAGTTCAACCTGACCGACCGCACGGCGGCGTATGCCGCCCTCGTCGCCGCCGTCCGCGCCAACGCCGTGGACTGGGACGCCTACGACCGCGACGCCGACTTCGATCACGTCCGCGACCTGCCCGCGTTCGCCGACCTCAGGCGGACGAAGGGGAAGCCGGTGGACTGACCGGCACCCGCACGGCGGCCGTCGGGCACACCACTTCGCACGCCCCGCACCGCACGCAATCGAGCGGCCGGGGCAGCCACACCACGGCCCCGAGGGGGGCCAGGCACCGCGTCGGGCAGACGCCCACGCACCGCCCGCACCCGGTACACTTCGCGTCGTCCAGCACCGGCAGGCCGCTCTCATTGGTTCCGGCCGACATGCACACCCCCTTCCGGAATCATCGTCGCCGGTCCGGAAGAATTAGTATCTGAACGACGCCCGCCCCGCCCCACGCCAGTTTTCACAGTAACCACGGTGATCGAAGACTCCCCGTCTTGCGATCCGTGTCCGCGTGCGTTGCCCGCCGATCGGGTTGGGTGTATTATGCAACCGAACCTGCCACGGTCATCCCGGTGCCCCTCATCGCTCAAGCGTCCCACCCCGCACACCGGGCGCGGAGGGATGCGAACACGGAGGCCGGCGTGAAGACGATCGAGTTTCGGGTCAGCGGCGCGAACAGCCCCGCCGTGGCCAGCGAGCTGGCCGACCTCATCAACGCCAAGTTTGAAGTTGCCGCGACGGTGAAGCCTGTCCCCCCTCCACCGCCGCCCGCCGACGGGGAGAGGGCCGTCGATCCGGTCCACGTCGCCCTCCTCGCCGTGGACGTGCTGGTGGCCGCCTTCCACATCTATTATGTGTTCATCAAGCACCCGGCCGACCACAAGCGGTTGCAACTCATCGGCAACTGGCAGTCGGTGGTGGACTGGGCCAAGACGAAACTGCCCACCACCGTCCGCATGATCGCCGGCACCGAAGACCTGCCGCTCGACCGGAGCGACCCGGAGCGGCTGCACCACCTGACCGAGAAGGTGGCGAAAGCCGCCATCGTCTCCGAGTGACCCGGACACGCCCATGCCCGCCCCGATTGTCATCGGCTTGTCCGCCACGCACCTCCGCGCCGAGCAGGGCAGCACCACGCTGCTCCGCCGGCCGGTCGGCGACCTGTCGGCCGTGACCGCCGCCACCGTGAAGTACGCCTCCGTGCGGGCGAACCGCTCCGAGCGGCCCATCGGCCGGAGCTTGTTCAACTGGCTCGACGGCCCCGACCAGTGGCTGAAGAAACTGCTCGACGCCCTGCCGTCCGACTTGTGGCTGGAGTTCGTCCTCGACCGCGCGGGGAACCCGGCGTTCCTCGAAGCCCCGTGGGAGTTGCTCACCGACGACCGCGACGACTTCCTGGCCGGCAAGCCGGGCCTGTCGTTCTCGGTCGCCCGCCGGTACGCCGCCGCGTCCGACCCGCCGCCGCCGTCCGACTACCGCCCGTCGGTGGTGTTCATGGCCGCCGACCCGCGGGGCACCACCGTCGCACTCGACTACGGGGCGGAGGAAGTGGCCATCCTTCAAGCCATCGGCGTGACCGAGGTGGACTTCCTGTGTGAGGACAGCGGCAACCTGCCCCTGCTGGTGAAACGCATCAAGAAGGAGACCGAGGGTGCCGGGGTGGACATCGTCCACCTGTCGTGCCACGGGACGGTGCTGGACGGCAAGCCGATTTTGGCGATGGAGAAGGAGGGCGGCGAACCCGATGAGGTGGGGGCCGACGCCATCGCCCGCGAGTTCGTCGGCATCCGCCCGCGGCTGCTCTTCCTGTCGGCGTGCGAAACGGCCGAGCCGAACAAGCTGCTCGGCTCACTCGCCGGCCTCCTCGTCCGGGAACGGTTTCCGGCGGTGCTCGGCTGGGCCGGCGGGGTGAACGACGTGGCCGCCACCCGCTTCGCGGCCGAACTCTACCGCCAGTTGGCCGCCCGCGAACCACTCCAGGCGGCCGTCGCCGCCGCCCGCCGGGCCACGTTCGACGACGGCGACCAGCACGTGAAAACCGAATGGCACAAGGCCCGCCTGTTCCTGGGGGCCGAGGGGGGTGGGCCGCTCTGCCGCGGCATCCGCCGCCGCCACTGGCACGACGCCGACCGCTCCGAGAAGGAGTTCCTGGACAAGGTGAACAAGCGGGTGCCGGTGGCCACCCGCCGGCAGTTCGTCGGCCGCCGCCGGCCGATCCAGGACGTGCTCCGCGCACTCCGGGCGCCCAAGCCGACGGTCGTGTACGGCCTCGGGCAGCACGGCAAGAGCAGCCTCGCCGCCCGCATCGCCTCGCGGTTCCCGTCGCACGATCCGGTGGTGGTGTTTGGTGAGTACACCCCGGCCGCCGTCCTGCGGGCGATCAGCTCCACACTGGCCGAGGAGGGGCACGACGGGGCGGCGGCGGCGCGGAAGATTGTGAGCGAACACCTGGCCGAAGTGGACGGCAACCCGGAGGCGTTCCGCGCCGCCCTCGGCCGGCTGCTGAAAGGCCCGTTCCAGGAGCTGCAAACCGACAAGACCACCGGCAAGGCGAAGCAGCGGCCGATCCTGCTCATCCTCGACGACTTCGAGCAGGCGCTGACCGACCCGCTCGAAGGGGAAGATCACCGGGTGAAGGCGGACCTGGCCCCCGGCATCGCCGAGGTCTTCCGGGCGTTCGCTAACTCCGAACACCACTCCCACCTGCTCGTCACCTGTCGGGTCAAATTCACCTGCTTGGTGGGCGGACGGGACGCGGCGACGCGGGCCGAGTTCGTCCCCCTGCCGGACATGACCGACAGCGACCTGTACCGGCAGGCCCAACAACTCGCCCTCCAACTGGCGGAGGAAATCGGGAAGGCGGGCACGCGGCTGACGGCGGCCGAGGTGGACGAGTTGAAGCGGTCGCTGGTGAACGTCACCCCGCTGGTGTTCGGCAGCCCGCGGCTGATGAGCTTCGCCGCCCAATTGCGGAGCAAGAGCGCCGCCGAACTGGACGGCTTCTGCCGGGCGGCCGTTGAGTACCGCGACAAGGGCGAGACCAGCCACCAGGAGCTGGTGGACGAACTGGAGCGGATCGCCATCGACCGACTGCTCGGACTGCTGTCGGCGGACGAGCGGGAACTGCTCCGGCGGTCGTGCCTGTTCCGAATTCCCGTGCCGACGCGGGTGATGGACTACCTGCACCCGCGGCACACCGCCGACCCGCGGCAGGCGGAGGCCGCCACCGCACGCCTGTGCGGGCTGGGGGTACTCAACCGCTTCGAGAACCCGCTCAACCACCGCGTCGGGCACGACCACGCGCTGGTCGATCCGATGGTGCGGCCGAAACTCGACCCGGAGGGCCAGCCGTGACCGACACCGAAGCCCGCCAACTGGCCGCACTCGTCTGCCGACCGCTGTTCGACGCCTGGGGCGGGGAGAAGTTGAACGAGCAGCGTTCAATCCCACTCGACGGCGAGTTGACCCGCGTGGGCCTGTTGGCGGCCGACGCCGGCGTGGTGGCCGCCTGTGCCCTCACTCCGGTGAGCCTTGCGGCCTATATGCACGAGTACCCGACCGCGGCCCGGCTCGGTCGCCAGTGCATCGAACTGCTCGACCAGAAAGAGCACCCGCCGCCGTTTCACCTCTTGCGGCAGACGGCACTGGCCTGCCAGATTGTTGGCGATGCCGGACGGGCGTCGGATTTGCTCCGGCGCACCGTGGACATGACCCGCGGTCAGCAGTCCAAAGAAGCGGCCCAGGCGCTGGCGGAATTCGGCGAGTTCCTGGCCAAACGTGGGGAAATCGACCAGGCGGAGAAGCACCTGCGCGATGCCGTGGCCCTGTTCGGCAAACTGAAGGAGGAAAAACAGCGAGCCGTCGCGCTCGGGCGCATCGCCGACATCCTCTACGCCCGCGGTCAGTTGGGCGAGGCGCTGCGGATCCGCCGGGAGGAGCAACTGCTGGTGTACGAGCGGCTGGGGGAAGTGCGGGCGAAGGCGGTGGCGATGGGGAAGATCGCCGACATCCTCCAGGCCCGCGGGCAGTCGGACGAGGCCCTCCGCAATCTCGAAGCCATCAAGATCATCTTCCACGACCTCGGCGACGTGCGGTCGAAGGCGGTGACGATGGGGAAGATCGCCGGCATCCTCCAGGCCCGCGGGCAGTAGGACGAGGCCCTCCGCAATCTCGATGCCATCAAGATCATCTTCCACGACCTCCGCGA
>JANNVG010000037.1:0-3582 GCA_031414395.1 Fimbriiglobus sp. | reverse complement strand
CGTCTCTGATCGACTGGAACCCCGAACGCAGTGAGTGGGGTGCCAACCAGCGACCCGGTCACTCCGTTCCCGGTTCCAGTTTGAACCAGCGACCCGGTCACTCCGTTCCCGGTTCCAGTTTGCCCCCCCTCTCCATGAATGGAGAGGGGGCCGGGGGGTGAGGTCTCGGAACTGTCATCACATAAGATGACGCCTCATTCTCACCCCGAGACCCCCCATGCCCGCGACCCTCGCCGGCCGGCTCGCCGAGTACAGCACCGGCCTCACTTTCGACAAGCTCACCCCCGAAGCCGTCCACGAGACGAAGCGGCGGTTCATCGACTCGTTCGCCACGGCCGTCGGCGCGATGCCGAGTGAGGCGTATGCCATTGCGAAGAAGTGCGCCGGGCGGGTGAGCGGCAACCCCGGTGCGTCGATCCTCGGCGGGGGCAGCAGCTCGCCCGAGTGGGCCACGTTCGTGAACGGCCTGCTCATTCGCTACCTCGACTTCAACGACACGTATTTGTCGAAAGAGCCGGCGCACCCGAGCGACAACCTGGCGGCGGTACTGGCGGTGGGCGAGGCGGTGAAGGCCGGCGGCAGGGATCTCATCACCGCGGCGGTGCTGGCTTACGAGATCCAGTGCCGGTTCTGCGACGCCGCCAGTCTGCGGAAGCATGGCGTCGATCACGTCACGTATGGTGCGATCTCGTCGGCGGTGGCGAGTGCGAAGTTGATGAAGTTAGACGTGACAAAGACGACGCACACGGTCGGCATCGCCGGCGTGTGCAACACCGCCCTCCGGCAAACCCGCTCCGGCGAGCTGAGCATGTGGAAGGGGTGCGCGTTCGCCAACGCCGCCCGCAACGGCGTGTTCGCCGCCACCCTCGCCGCCGACGGCATGACCGGCCCCGCCCCTATCTTCGAGGGCGATCTCGGCTTCTTCAACCTGGTGGCCCGCGAGCGTTTCACACCCGCCCCGTTCGGCGCGGAAGCCGGCAACGCCGACGGGTTCATGATCAACAAGACGTACATCAAGTTCTGGCCGGCCGAGTACCACAGTCAGAGCGCCATCGACGCGGCGCTGCAACTGCGGGCCGAACTGAACGACGACGTGAGCCGGGTGCAGAGCATCGACATCCACACGTTCGAGGCCAGCTACAACATCATCGGCAAGTACCCGGAGGCGTGGGCGCCGAAGACCCGCGAGACGGCCGACCACAGCCTGCCGTACTGCACCGCGGCGGCGCTGTACGACGGCGACGTGTACCTGGAGACGTTCGACGAGGCGCGGTTCACCGACCCGAAGTTGGTGGCGTTCACCGGTAAGGTGAAAGTTCACCACGACGCGGCGCTCGACACCCGCTACCCGAAGGGCATCCCGAACCGCATCACGCTGACGCTGACCGACGGGCGGAC
The DNA here is from genome assembly GCA_031414395.1 of Fimbriiglobus sp. GTDB lineage: Bacteria > Planctomycetota > Planctomycetia > Gemmatales > Gemmataceae > JALHQU01. The sequence goes on along the minus strand of JANNVG010000037.1, from coordinate 2,184 downwards.
GCTGGTGAAGGAGGTGGAGTTCCCCCGCGGGCACGCCGGCAACCCGATGACGGACGCGGAAGTGGAGGCGAAGTTCCGTCGGGCGGTGGAGCCGAAATACGGGAAGGCGAAGGCCGACGCGATGCTGGCGAGGTGCTGGGAGTTCGAGACGCTGACCAGCGTGACCGACCTGATCCGCCTGTTCGACTGACCGCACCCGCCGGGGCGCCAACCTGATACCGGAGTGAGTTGCGGCTCTGTTGTAGCCGGGGTCTGTGACCCCGGTCCGACCTACGGCAAGACCGACCTCACAGAGGTCGGCTACAGCAAGACAGCAACGCCACCCGGTCTTACGCCCTCGCCGCCGGCGGGGTGGCCGGCACGGCGTGACTCGTCTGGTGCTGCTTCTTCCGCTCCTGCTCGGCCTGCTCCTTCGAGTACAGCACCAGCCCGGTGCCGACCGCCACCAGCAGAATTCCCACCCAGAACAAGAGCGGGGGCGAGTTCCATTCGAAGTTGGCCCACTTGCCCGGCTTCGGATCCCAGAAGCTGGCCAACAGGGTGTTGACGATCGGCGCGATGCTGAAGATGAGCGGCGCGATCAGGATGCGGTACTTGTTCAGGTGCGCGTCTTTGTCCGCTTCGAGTGACGTGATCTGCGCCTGGATCGCCTCCTTCTCGGCGTCCGGTGCGTCCGCGTGCTTCGCCACTAGTGCCTCCTTTTCGGTCTTGAACTCCTCGCCCCCCGCGCCCATCGCCTCCTTGCTGGCGAACACCACGCAAATGGCGCCCACCGCCCCCGCCACCCCGGCCAGGCTGGCGAAGATCAGCCCGTTGCTGGTCAGGCTCACGTCCTGCCGCTGCTGCTGGTTGGTCAGGAAGATGATGCCGGGGATGACGATGGCCAGCACCACATAGGCCGCCCCCACGCACATGATGGCGGCCAGCCGCGCGCCCGGCTTCCCGCCCAGTTCGCTCCCGCCGAAGAAGATGATGGGCACATAGGTACCCCAGCTCAGCCCGGCCAGAATGACATAACCCCACCACGGAATCGAAAAGTTCATCGGTCGCTCCGGATTATTTGGGACCTCACCCCCCGGCCCCCTCTCCATGTTATGGAGAGGGGGTGTTCAAAGGGGAGCGTTCGTGGTCTTCGCCGCGAGCATCGCGAGCGCCAACTGCGACCGGCGCTCGCGATGCTCGCGGCGAAGACACGGAACACGTCTCGTACAATTCCCCGCACCGTTCCCTGGTATTCCCCATGCTCCCGCTCCTCCTCGCATTCGCCCTCACTGCCGATCCCAAAGCCCCAGACACCAACGTCGTCATCCGCAACGCCACCGTCCACGACGGCAGCGGGGAGAAGCCGACCGTCGGTGACGTTCACATCGTCGGTGACCGCATCAAGGCGGTCGGCAAGGTCGGCAAGATCGACGGGGCGAAGGAGGTCGACGGCACCGGGCTGGTGGTCTGCCCCGGCTTCATCGACCTGCACACGCACTGCGACTCCGGCGTGCAGAGTAAGACCACGAAGGCGAACAAGAACTACGTCACGCAGGGCTGCACGACGGTGGTGACGGGCAACTGCGGGAGCGGGCCGGTGGACGTGGCCGCGTACTTCAAGACGCTCGACGAACAGGGGATCGGCACCAACGTCATCCACCTCGCCACGCATAACAGCATCCGCGAGCAGGCGATGGGGAACGAGAACCGCAAGCCGACGAGCGACGAGCAGAAGAAGATGGAGGAACTGGTGGACAAGGCGATGACGGGCGGCGCGTGGGGGTTGAGCACCGGGCTGATCTACAACCCCGGCACGTACTCCGAAACCGAAGAGATCGTAGGGCTGGCGAAGGCGTCGGCGAAGCACAAGGGCATCTACGCCAGCCACATCCGCGACGAGAGCACCGGCCTGCTGATCGCCATCGAAGAGGCCATTCGCATCGGCAAGGAGAGCGGCTGCCCGGTCCACATCTCGCACATCAAGGCGAGCGGGAAGGCGGCCCACGGCACCAGCGTGAAGGCCGTGGAGGTAATCGAGGCGGCCCGCAAGAAGGGGCAGGCGGTGACGGCCGACCAGTACCCGTACATCGCCAGCAGCACCAGTTTGAAGGCGACCGTGGTGCCGAGCCGGTATCGGGAAGGCACCGCGAAGGAGTACGTCGCCCGGTTCGACGACACAGTGGTTGGGCCGAAGCTGAAGGC
>JANNVG010000036.1:0-12311 GCA_031414395.1 Fimbriiglobus sp. | reverse complement strand
GGCCAGGAACCGCCGCACCGTGCCGCCGTTCGCGTCCTGCACCACCACCTTGGGCGGCCCGCCGGCCCCGGACCCGAACGCCACCCGCGGCGGGCCGAGCGTCATCGTGAACTGGTCCACCACCTGCCCGCCGACGGTCTGAAACTGGAACGCCAGCGTGGTGTCGGTGGCGTCGAACAGCATCGCCCCGTGACCGGCCGAGTACAGGACGAGGCTGCCCTCGGCTGGGGTGGGGCAGAAAGAGTACAGCCCGGCCCCGCCCGCCCCGTTCACGATGAACGGCAGCCCGCCTTGCTGCAACCGCTCGTAGTGGTGGTTGTGCCCGGTGAGGACGAGCGACGCTCCCCACTCTTTGAACGGCCACCGCAGGTTGGTACTCGGGGCGTGGACGGCGCTCGACGTGTACGGCGGGTGGTGGCACACGACCACCTTCCACGGGGCGGCCGACGCCGCGAGTGCGGCCTTCAGCCAGATCGCTTGGGCCGAGTTGACCGACGTGCCGTCCGGCTCCCGTGGGTCGCTGTCGAGGATGAAAAACTGCACCGGCCCGCGGCGGGCGGTGTAGTACCGCTCGTTGCCCGGCAGGGTGAAGTAGTCCAGGTACGGCCGCCCGCTCGCCGTGTCCCAGTCGTGGTTGCCCATCGACGGCAGGAACCGCGGCTCGCCGGCGGGGGTGGGGGCGAAGAACGACCCGTAGCGTGCGCCGATGTTGGCGGCGATGGTGTCCGCCCCGCCGACCGGGTAGTTGTTGTCGCCGGTCGTCACGACCGCTTCGGGCGACCAGCCGCGGACGAGTGCGGCGACGGCATCCGGGGCGGCCCCGGCGATACCGAAGTCGCCCACCACCGCGAATCGCAGGGCGGCACACAGCGTGCGGTCTTCGAGTGAGAGGAGGCGGAGCATGAGACACCGAGGAGAGGTGCGAACAGCTTACCAGACCCGGCGACGTGCCGACCGGGAGCGTGCCGGATAGAACACGAGCTATCCCGACTCGCAGGAGCTTCCGGCATGATCCCGATCAACTTCACCGGCAAGGTGGCGCTCGTCACCGGCGTGGGCGACAACGACAGCTTCGCCTGGTACATCGCCAAGACCCTGCAAGCGGCCGGCGCGAAGGTGGTGCTGGCCGTTCACCCCCGCGTGGTCGGCATCGTCGAAAGCTTCCTGTCCCGCGACGCCGACCGCGACAGCCGCGAGCTGCCGTACACCGGCGGCGAGTTCAAAGTCGAGAAGGTGTTCCCGTGTGACGCCGGGTACGACACCATGGCCGACGTGCCGGAGGAGATCAAGAACGACCGCCGGTACGCCAAACTGAACGCCGACTACAGCATCGAAGGCATGGTGAAGGCGGTGGGCACCGAGTTCGGCGGCATCGACATGCTCATCCACAGCATCGCCTTCAGCCGCGAGATCATGAAGGTGGCGAAGGACACCACCCGCAAGGGGTACATGGAAGCACTCGGCATCTCGGCGTACTCGCTCACCAGCATGTTGCGGGCGGCCGAGCCGTACATGACCGACCGGCCGGGCGGGGCGTGTGCGGTGGGCCTGACGTACCTCGGCGGGTCGCGGGTGGTGCCGTACTACGGCGGGGGGATGAGCACGGCGAAGGCGGCACTGCAAATCGACGCGGCGCAACTGGCCAGCAACCTGGGCGGGAAGAACATCCGCGTGAACCTGATCTCGGCCGGGCCGTACCTCAGCCGGGCGATGCGGAGCATCCGGCCGGGCGAGGGCGAGAAGACGGTGGACTACGCCGCCAGCCGCTCGCCCCTCCCGCGGCCCATCACCCCGCAAGAGGTGGCCGACGCCACGGCGTACCTGTGCAGCCCTCTGGCGTCGGCCGTCACCGGGCACACCCTGTACGTGGACTGCGGGTACAACGTGATGGGTGTTTAATGGAACCGCGACCGACAGGGAGCGGGTGGTGGAACCGGGAACGCAGTGACCGGGTGCTGAACCCCACCCGGTCACTGCGTACCCGGTTCCACTAAGATGTCGGCATCCCGCCGCTGCCCGAGGTTCCCGTGTCCGAGCCGCAACTCCGCTGTCTGCTGTGCGACCTGATCCTGGCCGAGGAGGGCCGCACCGATTACCCGACCGAGACGTGCAAGCAGTGCGGGCGGAAGGTGCTGGCCGGGCAGTCGGTCGATGAGGTGGTGCTTCAGCCGCTCAACCCGCCGCCGAAGTCGAAGCCGCTCGACCTCGATCTGGACTTGCTGCCGGAAGCGGCTGTCGTCACGCCCCCGCCACTTCCCCCCGCCGACGACATCCCGTCGGTGCCGGTGCTGAACAAGGCGAAGCGGGTGGAGCCGGACGTGCCGACGGTACAGCCCCGCGGGAAGATCACCACCGACCCGGCGGGCGTGCCCTACGCCGCCCGGCCGCTGCCCGCCCCCGACCCGCGGCCGACCGCCCCCGTGCCGCCGCCGGCCACCCGGCCCGCCAACAAGCCGATGCCGCAGTTCCCCCCCCCGAAGACCAAGCTGCCCGACCCGGCCCGCGTGCCCAGCACCACCCCGCGGCCGAAGGTGCTCCAGGCGTTCGCCATCCTGGGGTGCATGACGGTCCTGGCCATCATCGCCGTCGTCATCATCATCTCGTGCATCGTCATCGGGCTGATGAAGGCGTCGAAGCTGGGCGGCTGACCCCACCCCACTTCACGAGACGTTCCATGCGTGCTTTCCTCCCTCTTGTCGGTCTGGTCGCGTTCGTACTGCCACTGACCGCCGCCGAGCCGACGCTCGAAAGCCGCATCAAGCCGATTGCCGACAAGCACAAGGGCACGATCGCGGTGGCGGTGAAGAACCTGGCGACGGGCGAGGAGTACAAGCGGAACGCCGACGAGGTGATGCAGACGGCCAGCCTCATCAAGCTGGCGGTCATGGTGGAGGCGTACCGCCAACTGGACGCCAAGAAGGTGGACTTCGCCAAGACGCTCACGCTCACCAAAGACGACAAGGTGCCCGGCGCCGGCGTGCTCACCGACCACTTCTCCGACGGTGCCGCGTTCCCGCTACGCGACGCCGTGCGGCTGATGATCGTGTTCAGCGACAACACCGCCACGAACATGGTGCTCGATCAGGTCGGCATCAAGAGCGTGAACGACACGACGAAAGAGCTGGGCGTGCCCGAGACCCGCATCAACGCGAAGGTGTACAAGGGCAGCACCACCAGCGTCGACCCCGACCGCACGAAGAAGTATTCGCTCGGGTCCACGTCGGCGACCGAGACGCTCAAGCTGCTGGAGTTGATCCACACGGGCAAGGCGGCCTCGGCGGTGTCGTGCAAGGCGATGCTCGGCCACCTGGAGAAGAACGACGACAAGGAACTGCTGGTGCGGCACCTGCCGCCGGGCACGAAGGTGGCGCACAAGACCGGGGCGACGAACAAGGTGCGGACGGACGCCGGCATCCTGTATGTGCCCGACCCGACGCACACGCCGAAGGAGAAGGAGGCGAAGCGGACGATTCCGGTGGCGGTGTGCGTGCTGACCAACGAGAACGAGGACGTGCGGTGGGTGCTCGACAACGCCGCCCAGGTGACGATTGCGGAGATCGGGAAAGCGGTGTACGACCACCACGCCGGGGGGAAGTAAGGCCAGTCTTCGCCGCGAGCCGAGCGAGCGCCCGACGCGGTAAGCGCTCGCTCTGCTCGCGGCGAAGAGGAAAACCTCCCTTCACACAACCTGCACACGTCATCGGGCGGGCGGGTCGTACAATGTCCGGATCGTTTCCCCGCGCCCCCCACCGAGTGAACCCGCCCCGATGGCCGTCCTGCTGCAAATCGTCAACGCCTCGAAAAGTTACGGCGACCAGACCCTCCTCGACCACGCCGACGCCGTCATCAGCGACAGCGTGAAGGTCGGGTTCATCGGCCGCAACGGGGCCGGCAAGAGCACCCTGTTGCGGGTGTTGCTCGGGGAAGAAGAACTCGACAGCGGGGAGGTGGTTCGCCACCCGAACCTGCGGCTCGGCTACCTGCGGCAGCACGACCCGTTCGAGCCGGGCGAGACCGCGCTCGAATACCTGATGCGGGACAGCGACCGGCCCGAGTGGCGGTGCGGGGAGGTGGCCGGGCAGTTTGAAGTGAAGGGAACGTACCTGAGCGGGCCGGTGGCGAAGCTGTCCGGCGGGTGGCAGACGCGCCTGAAGCTGGCCGCCCTGTTGCTGCACGAGCCGAACCTGCTGCTGCTCGACGAGCCGACCAACTTCCTCGACCTGCGGACGCAAATCCTGCTCGAACACTTCCTCCGCGACTACCGCTCCGGCTGCCTCATCGTGTCGCACGACCGGGCGTTCCTCGGGGCCACCTGCACGCACACGCTCGGCCTCGCCCGCGGCAAGCTGAACAGCTTCCCCGGCAAGGTGGATGCGTACCTCGATGCCCAGAAGGAGAAGCGGGAACACGACGTGCGGTCGAACGCCGCGGTGATGGTGAAGAAGAAGCACCTGGAAGACTTCATCGCCCGCAACAAGGCCCGCGCCAGCACGGCCTCGCTCGCCCAGTCGAAGGCGAAGGCGCTGGAGAAACTGGAGTTCACCGAGATCGAATCGGACGAGCCGACGGCCGCCATCCGCCCGCCGCGGATCGAACCCCGCAAGGGCACGGCCGTCCGCTGCCTCGACCTGACCATCGGCTACCCGGAACGCGCGATCGCCACCGAGGTGGGTTGGGAACTCGACCACGGCCAGCGGGCGGCGGTGGTGGGCGACAACGGCCAGGGGAAGACGACCTTCCTCCGCACGCTCGTGGACTCGCTGCCGCCGCTCGCCGGCGAAGTGCGGTGGGGCTACGGGTGCAAGGTGGGGGTGTACGCCCAGCACGTCTACTCGACCCTACCGGACAAGTACACGGTGCTCGAGTACCTCCGCGGGCGGGCGGCGTTCGGCAAGAAGGAGCAGGAGATTCTGGGCGTGGCCGGGGCACTCCTGTTCCGCGGGTCGCACGTGGAGAAAACCATCGGCGTGCTGAGCGGGGGCGAGCGGGCGCGGCTGGTCCTCGCGGGGCTGCTGCTGAGCGATTACAACGTGCTCGTGCTCGACGAACCGGGGAACCACCTGGACGTGGACACCGTGGACGCTCTCGTGGACGCGCTCGTCGGGTACGAGGGCACGGTGATTTTCACCAGCCACGACCGGCACTTCACCAGCCGCGTGGCCACCTGCGTGGTGGAGGTGCGCGACGGCCGGGTGACGACGTACAGCGGCAAGTACCAGACGTACCTGGACCGCGTGAACGACGAGATCGACGCCGGCGAGCGCGAGACGGCCGCGGCGAAGGTGAAGCTGCCGGGCGCGGTGGCGAAGGGTCGGCAACCGCGGAAGGACGAGAAGTCGGCCCGCAAGGAGCTGAAGACGCTCGAGAAGACCATCGCCCAACTCGACGACCGCCGGCGGACGCTGAACGCGCAAATGATGGAGACGAGGAGCGCGAGCGAGGCGATGACGCTGCACACGGAGATCGCCACAGTCACCGAGCAACTCGCGCCGGCCGAAGAGCGGTGGCTGGAACTGCAAGAAGACCTGGGCGACGCGGCGTGACAGTGGGGCCAGATGTTGGCCGCACGATAGAAAGCAGAGAGGACACGATCCGAGGAAAACAGATGAGTGGACAAACCCCGGATTACGACCCGGTCAAGTTCCCACACCGCGAGTTGACGGAACGGGTCATCGGCTGCTTCTACGACGTGTACAACGAACTGGGGTTCGGGTTCTGCGAAGGCGTTTACCACCAGGCGATGAAGTTGGCGCTCGAGACGGCCGGATTGCGGGTGGAATCGGAGGTCAAATTACCGGTGTTCTTCCGCGGCGTGCAGGTCGGATTTTTCGAGGCGGACTTGCTCGTCGAAGGGGCTGTCATCCTGGAATTCAAGGCGGTCGAACGGCTCGCCGCCGCCCACGAAGCGCAACTGCTCAACTACCTGAAGGCCACCGCCGTCGAACTCGGTCTACTGATGAACTTCGGCCCGGACCCGAAGTTCCGCCGACTGGCGTTCGCCAACGAGCGGAAGCGATCTCGCCCGCCGATTTCCGTTGACTGATCTGTCCTTACTCTGGTCGTGTCTTCTCCTGTTCCATCGTGCGGCAAAAAACCGCCGGAGTCTGCCCACATGGCGAAGAAACCGTTCCGCGTCGGCATGGTCGGGTACGGGTTCATGGGCCGTGCCCACACGAACGCCTACAAGCAGGTGGGCCAGTTCTTCCCGTCCGACTACGAGGTGGTGTTGCAGGCGGTGTGCGCCCGCGACGCCGGCAAGGTGAAGGCGTTCGCCGACCAGTGGGGGTATGCCGGAACGGAAACCGACTGGCGGAAGCTGGTCGAGCGGAAGGACATCGACGCCATCGACATCTGCACGCCGAACAACCTGCACGCCGAGATCGCCCTGGCCGCCGCCGCCAACGGCAAGGCCATCCTGTGCGAGAAGCCGCTGGCGATGGACGCGGCCGAGGGGCTGACGATGGTGGCCGCGGTGGAAGCCGCCAAAGTGCCGAACATGGTGTGGTACAACTACCGCCGCATCCCCGCCGTCACGCTCGCCAAGCGGCTGATCGACGAGGGGCGGCTGGGCAAGGTGTTCCACTACCGGGCGAAGTTCCTGCAAGACTGGACGATCAAGAGCGACCTGCCGCAGGGCGGGGCGGGCCTCTGGCGGCTGGATTTGGCCGCCGCCGGTGCGGGTGTGTCAGGCGACTTGCTGGCGCACTGCATCGACACCGCCCTCTGGTTCAACGGCCGACTCGACACCGTGTGCGCCATGACCGAGACGTTCGTGAAGGAGCGGATGCACAACCTGACCGGAAAGATGGAGAAGGTGGGCATCGACGACGCCTGCACCTTCTTCGGCCGGTTCGAGAACGGCTCGCTCGCCAACTTCGAGAGCACCCGCTACGCCCGCGGGCACAAGGCCGCCTACACGCTCGAGATCAACGGCGAGGACATGAGCCTGTTCTGGGATTTGCACGACCTGCACCGCCTGCAAATCTTCGACTACAAGGACGAGGGCAAGATCCGCGGGTGGAAGAGCGTGCACGTGACGGACAACAGCCCGGACCACCCGTACATGGACAAGTGGTGGGTGCCGGGCCTGGCGGTCGGGTACGACACCAGCTTCACGCACCAGGTGGCCGACTTCCTCGAAGGGCTGAGTACCGGCAAACCCGCTTCGCCCACCTTCCGCGACGCCCTGGAAACGCAGTACGTGCTGGACGCCGTCCTCGACTCCGCCAAGAAGCAACAGTGGGTGACGGTGGGCAAAGCGTGAAGAAATACAGCCACGGATGAACACGGATGAAGACAGGATCAGACAGAATGATTTCTCTCCTCGGATCCTGTCTTCATCCGTGTTCATCCGTGGCTTCTTGGCTCACACTTTCGGCAGTTCCCACCCCTTGCGGTAGTCCACGCGCACAAACTTGGACGCATCCGCGTTGCCGACGAACTCCATCTTGGCCGCGTCATACACCAGCTTCTTGCCGGCGAACCGCACGGCGATGTTGCCGAGCAGCATCGTCTCCGTCAGTCGCCCGGCGATCTCGAACGACGACGACGCCATCTCCGGCTTGCCGGCCTTGATCGCGTCCGCCCACTCCTGCTTCATGAACGGGTCGTGGTCCTTCGCCACGCCCTCCGGCCCCTTCTCCGGCTTGTCCCGCTTCACCCCCTCGAACTCCTTCTCGGGCAGCAGGCGGAAGTCGGCGGCATAGTCGTTCGGGGCGAACAGGATGCCCTTCGAGCCGACGAGCAGCGACCCGCTGTCGGAGAAGTTCTCCCCCTTACCTAGCACCTTCGCCTTCAGCTCGTCCGACGGCAGGACGCGCTTGCCGTTGTCGGCCCCCTCGTACCAGTGCAGCACGCACGCCACCTTCTTGCCGCGGGCGGGGAAGTGGTAGGCGATCTTCGCCCACGCGGGGAACGTCTCGGTGTTGATCTCCCCGCCCTCGGCGATGACCGCACTCGGCGAGTCGAGTTCGAGCGCGCGGTACGGCATGTTGGCGGTGTGGCAGGCCATGTCGCCGAGCGCGCCGGTGCCGAAGTCCCAGTAGCCCCGCCAGTCGTGCGGGTGGTAGGCCGGCTTCGTCTTGGTGCCGTCGGGGCGGATGGCGAACGGGCGGAACGGACTCGGCCCGATCCACTCGTCCCAGTGGACGTGCTTGGGCACCGCCGACTCCTCCGGCCGCTTCACCACGTCGGGCGACTGCTTCCAGTATTTGAACGGGCGGTTCGTCCAGACGTGGGCTTCGGTCACGTCGCCGATCACGCCCGCCCGGACCAGTTCGACCGCCCGCCGCAGCCCGCTCAGCCCCGACCCCTGGTTGCCCATCTGCGTGACGACCTTCATTTTCGCCGCCGCCTCGCGGAGCATCCGCGCCTCGGCCGGCGTGTGTGTCAGCGGCTTCTGGCAGTAGACGTGCTTGCCCATCTGAATCGCCAGTAACGACGCAAGCGCGTGGTGGTGGTCGGGAGTGGACACAACGACCGCGTCGATGTCCTTGCCAGACTTGTCGAACAGCTTGCGGTAGTCGAAGTACGTCGCCGCCTTCGAATACAGCTTCGCCTTCACGCCCAGCCGCTCGTCGTCGATGTCGCAGACGGCGGCCACGTCGAACACTTTCGCCGCCTGGTCGATGTCGCTGCCGCCCTTGCCGCCGACGCCGATGCCGGCCACTCGCAGGCGGCCGTTCGCGCCGGGCACCTGGGCGACGGAGAAGGCGGGGCCGGTGAACAGGTAGCCGAGGGTGCCGACGCCGAGCTGGAGGGCACGCCGGCGGGTGAGTCGAGCGGTCATGGCGAGGAATCCGGGAGGGAGAGAAGCCGCGAGCGAGATGGTACCACTTCTTCCGCAGGTCGTCGAAAGCGAATTGTGGTGAAGCGTGCGGGTGGGGTAGGCGTCACGAAAGTTGGTGGGGGCGGTGTTCACTCCGGCGGGGGTTTGATGGGTGCTGGGGAACGACCCCCGGAGAGTGGCCGTGAAGCCACCGACGACGGGGGTAAGTGGCCGACCGTGAGAGCGGGCGTCGGGCCTCACGGTCCGTTCCGGACCTGTTCGACCGCGACCTACTTGTCCCCAGGGTACGGCGTGTCGCCCTTCACGCTGTGCCACAGGATGCGGTTGAACACGCCCTCGTCGTTCAGGTCTTCCTTGCTGAAGTCGAGTTTCAGCGACTCCTTCGCCCAGTGCAGGGCCTGGCCGTCCAGCTTCTTCAGCGGCGGGTTCATCTCGTCGAGTTTGATCTTGTTCTTCTCCGCGGTGTACGGCGACACGTCCGGCTTGGCGGTGAAGCAGTCCCGCATCGGGGTGGCGCTCAGGTCGAGTTGCGTCATCGGCGGCAGGCCGAGCATCAGCTCGATGGTCTTCACCATACCCGTCTGGTTGAAGCAGGTGCTCACCGTCTTCTTCTGCCGCGTGTACGGGCTGATGGCCAGCCCGACGGTGCGGTGGCCGTCGACGTGGTCGAACCCGTTCTGCGGGTCGTCCATCGTCACCATCACGCACGACTTCGCCCAGAACTTGCTCTTGCTCAGTGCCTCCACCACTTGGCCGAGTGCCAGGTCGCCGTCGGCGTTCATCGCCCGCGGGGTCGGCTGGTCCGGGCTGGTGCCGGAGGTGTGGTCGTTCGGCAAGAACACGTAAATCAGGTTCGGCATGGTGCCGGCCTTCTCCCACTCGGCCAGCTTGGCGGTGAACAGCTTCGCGCGGGCCACGTCCGGCACGGTCATCTGGAACCCCGGATACGTCGGGTGGGTGTACGCCTTGAGCGACGGCAGGTTCGGCTCGACCGTCATCTTGTTCTTGGCGGTGCCGTTGACGAAGTCGGCGTAGTGGTCGGCCCACTTCGCCCCCTTCGGGTCGAACGTCGTCTTGCAGTGCTCGCCGAAGTTGAAGAACGTCTTCTTGTGCAGCAGGGCGTTGTCCCACAGGAACCCGCTGGTGGGGAAGGCGAGCGGGTCGGAGCCTTCGTAGGGGTAGCTGCGGGTGAACTGGCCGAACATCTTTTCGAGGTAGTCGGTGGTGTACGCCTCGTTCACCCACGAGTGGCCGTCGGCGGACAGCACGCCGGAGCAGTAGTAGTTGTCCAGCAGCACGAACTCGCGGGCCAGCTTGTGCAGGTTGGGCGTCACCTCCTCGCCGAAGATGCACAACTCCTTGTCGCCGTTGCCCTCCTTCATGTCGCCGAACACCTGGTCGTAGGTGCGGTTCTCCTTGATGACGTAGACGACGTGTTCGATCACGCTCGGCTCGCCGTGCCGCTCGGGCACGGGCACCGGCTTGGCGTCGGGGCGGGGCTTCTCCAACCCGGCGAGCGAGTACGCGAGGCGGTTGCTGGCGTTCGCCTTCTCGGTGTGTTTCACCAACTCGGCGGCGGCGGGAACGGGGATGATGGAAACGCTGCCCAGGTGGTCGTGCGAGTTCTTCCCCTTCTCGGCCGGCCGCCGCTTGTCGTTCAGCGACCCGTGCCCCTTCACGTTCGCCACGAACAGCGTCTTGCCGTCGGCGGAGACTTTCACCGCCCCCGGATACCAACCGGTCGGGATGAGGCCCACCACCTTGCTCGGCCGCGGTACTCCGACCGTCGAAATCCCGCCGCTCATCGACCCGAGATCGACCACCGCGATGCAGTTGTTGGTGCCGTTGGCGACGTACAGCGTGCTTCCGTCGGGCGACAATGCCAGTGCGTTCGACCCACTCCCGAAGGGCAACCGCTTCTCCGGCTTGCAGTCGATGGTCTCGACCACTTTGTCTGATCCGGTGGCGATCACGCTGACGGTGTCGCTGTTGGCGTTCGCCACATACACGAACTTGCCGTCCTTGCTGGCCATCATGCCGCAGGGATGTCCACCGACCTCGATGTTCTTCGCCTTCCACTGGTCGCCTTCGCCTTCCACCACGCTCACGCTGCCATGGTTCGCCACGCTGGTGCGGGGGTCGATCTTCACCGACGTACCGCTGGTGGTGATCCCCTTGCCGTCCGGTCGGTCGCCACCCCAGTTACTCACGTACACCTTCTTGCCAACCACCACCGGCATGTACGGGGCCACGCCGACTGGCACTGTCGCCGTCACCTTGCCCGACTTTGCGTCCATCCGCAGCAGATCGTTCCCGCGGTTGCTGCACACCCACACGGCATCGCCATCGACGGCCATCCCGGTCGGATACGCCGCACCTTTCACGGCCGGATCAGGCAGCTTGAAAGCGTCGGACTGCCATGTCCATTTTCCGCCGGTACCTTTTGTGGCGACACGGACGGCCGATTGCGAATCGCTCACCCACAACCGATCACCCACGGCGACCAGACCGATGGCGCTAAACCCACCGGCTTTCTCACCCTTCGCCGGGGCGGGCAGATTGAGAGTCTGGGTCACCGTACCCGTGGCCACATCAAGGAACTCCAGCCCCTTCATGTTCTTCGCCACAAGCGTTTTGCCAGAGTCGATCAGTACGAGATCCACCGGCCGACCGGGGAAGATGACCTGCGTTCCGGCAGGGGTGAGGATCTGATTGGTTGGTGTGAGGATGCTGCCGTCTTTCTGAAGGCCGACGTTCATCTTGTCGCGGTCGTCAGCAAACACTGGCAGGGTCAGCAAGAGAGCAGCAATGAGGGCACGGCACATGGCGGTTGATCCGGAAGAGGGAACGGTCGCGATGTTAAACCCATCGTGGCAAAGTTCCTAGTCGTTCGGCCACATTTCCCATGATCTTCTTGGAGATGGCTTCTTCGTCGCCGCGTTGCTCGTCGCGGATCGTCATGCCAAGACCTCACTCCACCTCGGTGGGCAGGTGACGGATGCGTTTGCTTACGTCGGTGTTCACCGAGTGGTACGGCAACGACAGGTGACTTTCATCGAACAGATCCGTACGCAGGGCTTCCAGGTCGTCTTGGCCCAGGGCAGCATTGAAGATCGGCAGCAGGTAATTGATGCCGGTGGCCGACGGGCGGAGCAGTTTCTCGTCGTAGAAGGCCGGGTGCATCTTGCGGGCGTGGATCAGGCCCCAGCGGTCGCGGAAGTCGTTGGCGTAAACTTCGCCCAAATGGAAGCCCTTGGCCTTGCTGTACTGCAGGATCGACACGGCATTGACGCGGCCATCGAGCAGCAAGTCCGTCGCGTGTCCACCGAGTTGAGCGGCGTAAAAGCGGTCGAACAGGATGGGCCGGCCACCCCGTTGGGTGTGGCCGATCTTCCGCGTGAAGATGGCGGCCCGGGCGCTCTCGTTGCGTCGTTTACTGGTGAAATAGCTATCGCCAAGACGACGGATCAGCACTTCCCGCAACGCTTCGCTTGCCCCGGTGAGTATCTTGTTCCCGGCGGGG